>CAZCCS010000249.1:0-3069 GCA_964497005.1 uncultured Acidimicrobiaceae bacterium
GAACCCGGAACCTGCGGATTAAGAGTCCGTTGCTCTGCCGTTGAGCTAGAGGCGCCTTGTGCTTCCGGTTAAGGGCACGAAGAACCAGGTTAGACCAGGCGTCTGGCGGCTGGGGGTGGTTAGCGGATCGACGATCAGATCGCACTCAACCACGGGGAGTATGAACGGGGTCGCCTTCTGGAGGTAGGCCCATGACGCCGCGAGAGGCGGGCCATCGATGTGCATACTGGACGTATGCCTGAAGTGCTGTTGGCTCGACACCTCCTTCGGGCGAAGGACCTCGTCGATGCCCGGTACTTCGAGCCGCTCTCCGTGGCGAACTTGTCGGCCGCCGCGGGTTTGTCGCCGGCGTATTTCAGCCGGGAATTCAAGCGGGCATTCGGTGAGTCCCCGCACCAGTACTTGTTGACGCGGCGCCTTGAACGAGCCGCGTCCCTGCTGCAGTCCACAGACTGGTCGGTCGCCGACATCTCCTTTGCGGTCGGGGTCCAGGGTGTCGGGTCGTTCACGACCAGTTTCCGGAGGATGTTCGCCATGTCGCCGCTGAGATACAGGGCGATGTACCCGTCACCGGAGTCGCTTATACGGATTCCGCGTTGCGTGGCCCAGGCGTACGCCCGGCCTCAAAACCGCACGTTTCGAGAAGACGCGCCGACGCGGGTTTCTTAGGCTCGGCTGCAGTATCGGCCAGTCAGGAGGACCCCATGATCAAGATTGCCAATGCCCAGTTCTGGGTGCACGACCAAGACGAAGCCCTTGCGTTCTACACCAGGACTCTTGGCTGGGAGCTGCGCGCCGACGTCACGGTAGAGGCGTGGAACTTCCGGTGGCTGTGCGTCGGACCGGTCGGGCAGGAGGGCATGGGTCTAGTACTCATGCCGATCCCGGGACCGCCCATGCTCGACGAGGTGAGTGGCGGTCATCTGGGCGAGCTGGTGGCCAAAGGCGCTGGTGGCACATTGTTCCTTGAGACCGATGATTGCCGGGCCGCGTATGACGAACTTTCGGCCAGGGGGGTTAAGTTCAACGATCCGCCGACAGCGCAGGCCTACGGGATCGACACGTCGTTTCGGGACCCTTCGGGCAACAACATCCGGCTTACGCAGGTGCTCGAATTCGACCTGTCGCGGGGCGACTCGGCGTCGGTCTGACCAGAACGAGGGCAGTCCTGGCCATCGCGGCCAACAAACCGCGCGGCACAGCCGAGAATCGGCCATGGCGGTCCGGCGCCGCTTGCGGCAGAGTTGTGTCATAGGTAGAATACTCAGTATGCCACTCAGTCGTTCTCTGCTATGAGTATCCGACATGCCCTTCTGGCGCTGCTGAGCGAGGGGCCGAAGTACGGCCTCCAGCTTCGCCAGGAGTTCGAGGCTCGGACCGGGGAAGTGTGGCCCTTGAACGTCGGGCAGGTTTACACAACCCTGCAACGCCTAGAGCGTGATGGTCTGGTCGAATCCGACGACACGACCGAGGAGGGGCCTCAGAAGGGTTTCCGGATCACGCCTGGGGGGAAAGCGGAGCTCGCCGCGTGGCTGCGGACGCCACCCGACCTGTCGTCGCCACCGCGCGACGAGCTGGTCATCAAGGTGTTGATCGCTGCTCGCCTCCCCGGAATCGACGTGCACGAGGTGATTCAACAGCACAGGAGATATCTGGTGCAGCTGATGCAGGAGTGGACAAGGCTGAAGGAATACGCGGCCGATCGCGATCTCGAGTTCGCTCTCGTCGTGGACGCGGAACTATTCCGTCTGGACTCGGTGGTCCGATGGTTGGACGCCGCCGACGGACGAATCAAGCGCGCCGCGGTTGACGGCCCGGCCCGCATGCCGTCTCGGCTTCCGAAGCTGCCAAGGAGAGTGGGGGTACGGCCATGAACACGTTGGAACTGCGGGCCGTCTCGAAGACGTACGGCGAGGGCCCGACCGAAGTGCATGCGCTGATCGATATCGACCTCTCGGTGGAGGAAGGCGAGCTGGTGGCGGTGATGGGCCCGAGTGGATCGGGAAAGAGCACTCTTCTGACCATCGCCGGCACCCTCGAAGAGCCGACCACGGGTGGGGTGTTCGTCAGCGAGCAGGCGGTGTCCGGGCTGTCCCGAAATGACCGCGCCCGTCTGAGGCGCCGGTCGATCGGTTACGTGTTTCAGGACTTCAACCTGCTAGCGGGGCTCACTGCAGTGGAAAACGTGTCGCTCCCCTTGGAGCTCGACGGCACGGCTGCCAAGGCGGCCCGGGCATCAGGGATGGCCGCTCTGGATGAGCTGGGTTTGGCCGAACGGGCTCAGAGCTTTCCCGACGAGCTGTCAGGCGGCGAGCGCCAGCGTGTCGCGATCGCCCGAGCCGTGGTCGGCGAACGTCGTCTGCTACTGGCGGATGAACCATCCGGTGCCTTGGACTCGATTAACGGAGAGGCGGTGATCCGCCTCATCCGGTCGGCTTGCCAACGCGGGGTTGCGGGCGTGGTGGTCACCCACGACGCCCAACTGGCTTCGTGGGCTGACCGGGTGGTGTTCTTGCGCGACGGTCGCATCGCCGACCAGACCCGTCCGCCAGAAGGCCCCGAATCGTTGCTCGCGCCCGCACAGAACCCATGACTGCCGCGGTTCGAGAACGGCCCGTTGAAACGCCGGCCGGAAATGGGGGCAGGCCGGCGCGGCGCGCCATGGAGCGGTGGGCTTGGCGGCTGTTCAGGCGCGAGTGGCGCCAACAGGTGCTGGTGGTGACGTTGCTGATCGTTGCCGTCGGCGCCACGGTCATCGGCTTGGGTGTCGCCTCCAACACCGATCAACTCAAACACAATCCGGTGTTCGGCACAGCCAACACGATCATCACCCTTTCGGGATCCGATCCGAGCATCGCTGCCGACATAGGCGCGATCCAAACCCGGTTCGGGACGGTCGACGCGATCTCACACCAGACGGTGCCGATTCCGGGCTCGGTGTCGAGCATGGACATACGGGCCGAAGACCCACACGCCCCGTATGGCAACGTGACGATCCGCCTCGACTCCGGACGCTTCCCGAGCGGCGCTGGTCAGGTCGCCGTCACCAGCGATGTGGCCAAGCTGTTG
>CAZCCS010000249.1:3079-4247 GCA_964497005.1 uncultured Acidimicrobiaceae bacterium
ATCGGAAGCACCTGGATCGAGGGCGGACAGACACTGCACGTCGTCGGGATCGTCGAGAACCCACTGGATCTACAGGACCAGTTCGCGCTGGTCGCCCCCGGACAGATCAGTTCGCCGGAGCGGGTCTCGGTCCTTCTGAACGCGACTCAGGGAAGCCTGCAGTCCTTGCATCTTCCGAGTGGCACCGGCCTCAACGTCATGGCAAGGGGCGGAAGCAACAAAACGATTGCCGAGGTCGTGGTGCTCGTCCTAGGCACGCTCGGTTTGCTGTTTGTGGGCCTCATGGCCGTCGCCGGGTTCACAGTCTTGGCTCACCGGCGGCTTCGGTCGCTCGGCATGCTCGGAGCTTTGGGAGCCACCGACCGACACGTCCGGCTGGTCATGCTCGCTAACGGAGCAGCCGTGGGAGCGTCCGCCGCGGTCCTTGGAACGCTCGCTGGCCTCGCGGGATGGCTCGCATTCGAACCGACGCTCCAGTCTCTGGCGGGGCACCGCATCGATCGCTTCTCGCTGCCTTGGTGGGCGATCGCAGCAGCGATGATCCTCACGTTCGTCACCGCGGTACTCGCCGCTTGGTGGCCGGCACGAACCGTGGCACGAGTCAGCGTCGTTGCCGCATTGTCGGGCCGGCCGCCGCGCCCCCAGCCAGCGCACCGTTTCGCCGCTCTCGGCGGCGCGTTGCTCGCCACCGGGATCGTCCTGCTCGCGTTCGCGGATCAGCGTCGGGTCGGATTCATCATCGGGGGGACCGTGGCTACAGCCGTGGGACTCCTCCTCATGGCTCCCCTCGCGATTCGTCTTCTGGCTGCGGGCGCACGGCACATGACCATCTCGATCAGGCTGGCGCTTCGAGACCTTTCCCGCTACCAGGCCCGCTCTGGAGCAGCACTCGGTTCGGTGACGCTCGCAATCGGGATAGCCGCGACGATCGCAATCAGCTCGGCGACCGCTGAGAACCCCGCTGGACCTGGGAACCTGCCGACCAGCCAGATAATGGTGTACCTCACCTCCGGGGGGCCCGGAGACCCGATCCCACCGGTCACCGCGGACCAGTACAGATCGCTCACCTCCGTGATCGGGCAGATAGCGTCGAGCATCCACGCCACCAGCGCGCTTCCACTCGAGGAGACATACGACCCGCAAGGCGAGCTCCTGCCAGCGCAACAGG
>CAZCCS010000249.1:4257-5140 GCA_964497005.1 uncultured Acidimicrobiaceae bacterium
GACGGTTACCCCTCAGCAGCGCTGGCCCAAGTCACGGTCAGCGCGCACGGGGAGGGTGTGTCGGAGATGATCCCCCTCTACGTGGCGACCGATGCGGTACTCGCGCATTACGGCATCAATCAGGCTCAGGTCAGCACGAGCAGCGACATCCTCAGCTCTCGAACCGACCTCAGGGGACTACAGATATTCGTGCCGGTGTTCAAGCCGGGTCCGACAAGGGACGGCCCAGGGGGCTCTCCTGGAGTTACGCACCCGGTGATCCAGTCCTTCACGCAGCTGCCCAAGTACACGTCCGATCCGGGCGTGCTCGTGACTGCCAAGGCCATGCGGACCCTCGGGCTCGAGGCGATTCCCTCGGGCTGGCTCATCCAGGCAGACCATCGCCTCACCGCTGATCAGATCAGCACCGCTCGTCAGGCAGCCGCGTCCGCCGGGCTTTTTATCGAAACCAGGCATGCACCGAATACGCTCGCTCCGCTACGTAACTGGTCGACGACAGCCGGCATCCTGCTCGCCCTCGGCGTGCTCGCAATGACCGTCGGACTCATCCGCAGCGAGACAGCCAACGACCTGCGGACCTTGACAGCGACCGGAGCGAGCAGCACGACCCGGCGGAATGTGACCGCCGCCACCGCCGGCGCCCTGGCACTGCTCGGGGCCGTTCTCGGTGCCGCCGGCGCCTACGCCGCTCTTCTGGCTTGGCACCGAAGCGATCTCAGCCCGCTGGCCAACGTTCCTGTCGGCAACCTGATCGTGATACTGGTCGGCCTACCGCTGATCGCCTCGGTGGGCGGATGGCTCCTCGCCGGGCGCGAGCCGCCCACGATCAACAGGAAACCGCTCGAATAAAGGGTGACCGAGGGGACTTGAACCCCCGACCTCC
>CAZCCS010000250.1:0-5124 GCA_964497005.1 uncultured Acidimicrobiaceae bacterium
TTCTGCGGCAGGACCCGGACGTCATCCTCGTTGGCGAAATGCGCGACCTCGAGACGATCTCCACCGCGCTGACCGCGGCGGAAACCGGCCACCTAGTTTTCGGGACCCTGCACACCCAGGACGCTCCTCAGTCCATCGACCGAGTGATCGACGTGTTCCCCGCTCACCAGCAGCAACAGATCCGGGTCCAGCTCGCCGCAGCCCTCCAAGCGGTGGTCTGCCAACAACTGCTGCCCCGCCTCGGCGGGAAGGGACGGGCTGTCGCATGCGAGGTGCTGATCGCCACGCCCGCCATTCGCAACATGATCCGAGAGGGCAAGGTTCACCAGATCTACAGCTCGATGCAGGGCGGAGGTAAGTTCGGCATGCAGACGATGGACCAGTCGCTTGCCGATTTGGTCCGCGGATCGAAGGTCTCCCTCGAGGTGGCGCTCGAGCGTTGTCACCATGAAGACGAGCTGCGCCGGCTCGTGTCTGGAGCCCGCTGATGCCGACGACCTACGCCTACAAAGTCCGGGACCGATCTGGGAAGGTGCTGTCGGGCACGCTCGATGCTGACAACACCGCCCTGGTGGCAAACCGGCTCCGCCAGATGGGCTATGTGCCTATCGCTATTGACAAAAAGGCGGGTGCCGGCGTCAAGCGGGACGTCAATATCCCGGGCCTGAGCAACCGGGTGAAGTTGAAGGAAATCGCAATCTTCAGCCGGCAGTTCGCCACCATGATCAACTCGGGCTTGACCCTAATGCGCGCTCTGTCCATCCTCGTGGTCCAGACCGAAAGCAAGTTCTTCTCGTCTGTCATCGAATCGTTGCGTGCTGATATCCAATCAGGCTCGTCGCTGTCGCAGGCGATGTCTCGCCATCCCAAGCAGTTCAACCGCCTCTACGTGGCGATGATCAGGGCAGGGGAGACCGGGGGAAACCTGGACATCACCCTGAATGAGTTGGCCACAACCATCGAGAAGCAGGTGGAACTGCGGGGCAAGATTCGCTCAGCTCTCGCCTATCCCGGGATGGTGATGGCGATGGTGCTCTGCATCCTAACGGCGATGCTCGTCTTCATCGTCCCGATCTTCAAGAAGATGTACGACTCTCTGAAGGGCACGCTCCCGTTGCCCACAAGAATCCTGGTAAGCGTGTCGAATATCTTCGTCCACGCCTTCCCGTTTGTCATTCTGGCGGTCGTCGGAACTATCTTCGCGTATAAGCGTTGGGTACGTACAGCTCCCGGCCGCCAAACGAGAGACCGCCTCTTCCTCCGGGTTCCCATCTTCGGCGGTCTGATCCGCAAGACAGCGATGACCCGCTTCTCTAGCACTCTGGCGACGCTACTGTCCTCCGGAGTTCCCGTGCTGGAGTCCCTGGAGATCACCGCTGAGACTGTTGGTAACGTGGTAGTGGCGGACGGTGTGAGGGCGATTTCCGACGGAGCCAAGCGCGGCGATCCAATGACCCGACCACTCGAGGATCATCCGGTTTTTCCCCCAATGGTCACCCAGATGATGGCCGTAGGCGAAGAGACGGGAGCACTGGACACTCTGCTGCGTAAAGTAGCCACATTCTACGAGCAGGAAGTCGAACGCACCGTTGACGCCCTCACCTCGCTTCTGGAGCCGCTGCTGATCGTCGTTCTAGGCGGCGCGGTGGGAGCGATGGTCGTATCGCTATACATGCCTATGTTCAACATCATCAAGCTCGTCGGCAATAACGGCTGAGATCCACGACTGACTTCAGCCATGCGCGTCGGACCGGCGCGTCGCATGGCAGGATTTGGTGCGGTGACGAGACTGGTCGTGCTTAGAGAGACCGAAGCGGGGGAGCGGAGGGTCGCGGTCGTACCGGCCGACCTGTCCCGAATCGGTGGCCTTGGGCTCGAAGTCGTCGTGGAACAAGGAGCCGGGGAATCAGCCGGACATCCTGATGCCGAGTACGAACTGGCGGGGGCGGCGGTGGCGCCCCTTCCCGAGGCCCTGGATAAGGCTGCAGGTGTTCTGGTCAAGGTGAGACCCCCGAACGAAGCAGAAGCCGGAGCTCTGCCGCAGCACGCCACCCTCATCTGCTTCCTGCCCCCCGCCACCAACCTGCCCGTCGTAGGCAGGCTCCGGGATCGGTGGATAACTACCTATTCCTTCGACCTGGCACCTCGAATCAGTCGGGCGCAGTCAGTGGATGCCCTGAGCTCTCAGGCGAGCGCCTCGGGGTACGAGGCGGCGATTCTTGCCGCCCGGCGGCTAGGTCAAATTATGCCGATGCTTATGACTGCCGCGGGCACGATTCCACCAGCGAAGGTATTCGTGATGGGTGCCGGTGTTGCCGGCCTGCAAGCGATCGCCACCGCGCGCCGACTAGGAGCCTCGGTGTCGGCATTCGACATTCGCGCGGAGGCTGCCGAAGAAGTGCGCAGCCTCGGTGGTCGCTTCGTCGATTTGGCGTTGGAAGCAACCCGTGGAGCCGGTGGCTACGCGGCAGAACAGAGCGATGAATTCTTGAGGAAACAGCAGGAACTGGTGGCGACCACGATCGCAGAGTCGGACGCCGTAATAACCACAGCGGCGGTCCCCGGCCGACCTGCGCCACGACTGATCAGCGCCGCCACTGTAGAAACGATGCGGACCGGATCCGTCATTGTTGATATCGCCGCCGCATCGGGCGGCAACTGCGAACTGACGCGAGACGGCGAGGAAGTCCTACACCAGGGAGTTCTAATCGTCGGGGCCGGCAACCTCGCTTCCGAGGTTCCCAAGTCCGCCAGCGCGCTCTACTCGCGAAACGTCTCGAATCTCCTAGCGCTCTTGGTGAAAGACGGCGGGGTTGTCCCGGAGCCGGAGGACGAGGTCCTTGTGAGCATGTGCGTCACGGCCGGGGGGCAAGTGCGGCACGAGCCGACGAGAGCAGCGATGGAGGGAACTGCGGAATGATCAACTCAGGCTTGGACCTGCTTGTTGTGTTCGTTCTCTCAGCGTTCCTTGGCTACGAGGTCATCTCGAAGGTGCCCAGCGTCCTGCACACACCCCTGATGTCGGGGAGCAACGCCATCCACGGAGTGATCCTCGTTGGCGCGATAATCATCGCCAGCGAAGCGCACGGGGCCCTCCAGATCTGGCTCGCGCTATTGGCCGTCATCCTTGCAACGGTGAACATCGTTGGCGGCGTCGTGGTCACCGACCGGATGCTCGAGATGTTCAAAGGTCGCGACCGTCATTCAGATGACGGACAGACCGGAGACCCGTGATCGCAGCGACCATTCCCAATAACGCCCTCGTCGGGGGCTACCTGGTATCGGCCGTTTGCTTCATCGTCGCTTTGAAGGCCCTGAGCTCACCGCGGCGAGCCCGGCTGGGAAACCTCATCGGAGCAGGCGGCATGGTCGTGGCGATTGGCCTGACCCTTGCGGATGCCCACGCTGGCCCATACGGCATCATCCCGATCGGCATGGTAACCGGCGCCCTAATCGGCGCACCCCTGTCCCGAAGGGTTGCTATGACGGCGATGCCACAGTTAGTCGCGGTGTTCAACGGGGTCGGCGGCGGTGCGGCCGCGCTTGTGTCGATCGTGGAATTCCTCAGGACACAGTCCACCGCAAGTTCGTTGCACCTAGTCGAGATCGCATTCGGCCTGGCAATCGGCTCTGCCTCCTTTGCAGGAAGCCTGATCGCCTTCGCCAAGCTTCAGGAGATCCTCACGGGGCGTCCAATCACCTTCCCTGGCCAGCAGGAGGTCAACACGGGAACCCTCGTCGCCCTCGTGGCGGTTGGAGCCTGGATGGTGGCCGACCCGCACATTTCGGCCCTGGTTCTGCTAGCGCTGTTGGCGCTCGGACTCGGTGCAGGGATGTGCCTTCCTGTCGGAGGAGCCGACACCCCCGTTCTGATCTCACTGCTCAACTCGCTTACTGGCCTTGCGGTTGCAGCCGACGGCTTCGCGCTCGGGAACATGATCCTCGTGGTGGCCGGGACCCTCGTCGGAACCTCGGGAGCTCTGCTCACCAAGATGATGAGCGACGCAATGGGACGGTCGTTGCCCAACATACTTCTGGGCGGTCTCGCATCAGCGGGCTCGACGGAGCTGCTCGGGCAGGCGCAAGGCTCGCGGGGCGTCAGATCCGCTGACGCCGACGACGTGGCGACCCTTTTGGCCTACTCGAGCCGCGTATTAATCGTTCCTGGCTACGGACTCGCGGTAGCCCAGGCGCAGCACACCATCGTCGAACTCGCCAGGGCGCTGCAAGAACGGGGCGTGGAGGTGTCCTACGCCATCCATCCTGTCGCCGGTCGAATGCCCGGACACATGAACGTGCTCCTGGCGGAAGCGAATGTGCCCTACGAAAGCCTGGACGATCTTGACGATGCCAACGGCAAATTCCCAGCCGCTGACGTCGCCTTGGTGGTTGGGGCCAACGACGTCGTAAATCCTGCGGCGCGTGACGACAGGGGGAGTCCCCTGTACGGCATGCCAATCCTGAACGCAGACCAGGCGCATCATGTCGTCTTCATGAAGAGAAGCATGCGTCCAGGCTTTTCAGGTGTTGACAATGCACTTCTTTACGATCCGAAAACGGTGCTCCTCTTCGGAGACGCCAAGGACTCCCTCTCGAAGCTGGTCACGGCCGTGAAAGCGGCGTGAAGAAGAGGTAACGACTTCAGGAACCCTCGGACGTCCGCCGATGAATTGGCGACCAATTGGGTGGTTTCTGGGTCTTCCGTTTTCACAGGCATGAGAACATTTCGAGCGATGAGCTTCAAGGCGAACGGCGGTCGCCTCCGCGCGGGTTTCGTCAGTGCAGCCCTCCTATTGGGCCTAATAGCCGCGCCAGGCGCACGCGCGGGCGCCGCCGGGGCGCCCCCACCCAATCCACCGAGCTCAGCTCTTCCCGCTTCAGCATCTGCTCCGGTTCCTCCGCTGCCGAACGTACCGACCGACCTGACCAACGGCCAGCCCGTGCAGAGCCTTTACGCCATGGCCTTGAGCCTCAGTTCGAACAGCGCCCTCAACGCGGGTCTGCGGTCACAGATTGCGGCCACCCAAAAGCAGCTTGATTCCGACTCGGTAACTGCGACTCAGGCTGCAGCGAGACAGGCTACGGCCGAAGCGACCGCCACGCGCGTGCGCGCGAACGGCGAGA
>CAZCCS010000251.1:0-5108 GCA_964497005.1 uncultured Acidimicrobiaceae bacterium
TACGGCGTGACATCTACCGGCGGGATCGGTCAGAAGGTGGGTACCTCCGTCAAGGCATCGTTCTGCTTGACCGACGATGACTATTTCGGGTTCGGTACGCCGGGTCCGAACAGCCAGCGCGACTTCACTGGACAGCCCGGATGCAACGCACCGGCGAATGCTGGCCCCGGAGGAACTCTTATCGACGAGGGGATTAAGCCGGGCTGGGGTGACGTCTACACATGGGACACGCCCGGCCAGTACATCGACGTCACCAACTTGGCGGACGGGACATACGACCTTGTCGAAGAGACCAACCCGACCGGTGACTTGGTCGTGGGGGGAGCCACGCAGCAGACCTGCGCCCTCACACAACTGAAGCTGACCTCCGCGTCGGTTCAGGTCGTGTCGCAGGCGCCGTCGATCACCTGCCCCACGTAATCCCAGACAGCTAACCCGCCTGTGTGCCTCCAGGTCGCCTGGATGTTGGCGCGTTTTCCGGTGCAACTCGCATCTGTGGGACAGGCGCGACACCGATGCCGCTGTCTTGCACCGGAAAAACCATTTGTCCCGCAAAGCCGACCCCACCGCCGCCCGACCTGCAACTGCCGGTTGCATATCCGAGACCAGATGTGCTACCATTGGTTGCAGATCGAGACGAGGAGTGAGCTCCGGATGGCTGATTTCAAGATCGAGCGCGAGGTGATTATCGATGCTCCGGTGGACGTGGTTTGGCGCACCATCACCGAACCGGACCAGATCACTCAGTGGTTCGCCGAGCGGGTGGAGCTAGATCTGAAGCCAGGCGGACACGGCTACATGGGCTTCGGTGACCAGGGTGGACCGATCGTCGTGGAGGCGGTTGATGAGCCGACCCGCTTCTCGTTCCGCTGGAACCACCCGGCAGGTGAGGAGCCCTTGGCCGGCAACTCGTTGCTTGTCGAGTTCACGCTGCTCCCCGAGGCCGCCGAGCGGACTCGCCTCAAGGTGGCCGAGAGCGGCCTCGGACTGGTTCCGTGGCCCGAAGCAGACAAAGGTCGCTACGCGGAAGAGCACAACGGCGGTTGGGGCACCTTCATGGATCGGCTCGCCACATTGCTCGCTCAGCGACAGAGGGGATGACGACCGAGCCCGACGACGTTCTCTGGTCGGCGATCGCCGACCCGTCTCGACGCCGGGTACTCGACCTGCTTGTTCGCGGCGGTGAAGCGAGCGCAAGCACCTTGGCGGGGCAGGTTCCGTTCTCACGACAGGCAGTCTCCAAGCACCTCGTCGTGCTCGAGCAAGCGGGGCTCATCAGACGCCGAAAACAGGGGCGCGAGGTTCTATACCAAGTGGACGCCGACCGGCTCGACCAAGCCGCCCAAGCAATGGCCGAGGTCGCCAAACGATGGGACGGACGTCTCTCCACAATCAAACGGCTCGCCGAGGCCATGCACGCACAAACACTCGAGAGGAATCGATCATGAACACGACGAACCAGCGTCGTTTGATACCAGCAGCAAGCCTTGTTGCACCGCCAAGCGTTGCAGTAGCTGCGGTACTCGCTCTCTCGGCAGTGTCCTGGGTTTTTGCCGTTCGGCAGATGAGCGGGATGGACATGGGGGTCGGGACCCAGCTCGGTTCGTTCCCGTCCTTTCTGGGGGTGT
Source organism: uncultured Acidimicrobiaceae bacterium (assembly GCA_964497005.1). Lineage (GTDB taxonomy): Bacteria > Actinomycetota > Acidimicrobiia > Acidimicrobiales > Palsa-688 > DASUWA01. The sequence goes on from CAZCCS010000251.1 coordinate 1,629, forward strand.
GGGTGTTGATGATGGCTGCGATGATGCTGCCCAGCGCGGCACCCGCATTGTTACGACGTGGACAGACGACCGGCGTCGCAGCCTCGCTGCCCCTCTTTGTCATGTCATACCTGACTGTCTGGGCGATCGCGGGTGCCCTCCTCTATGCGCTCTACCGACCCCACGGCCCCACAAGCGCCGGCGTCGCGGCGATCGCGGCGGGCGTCTACGAGCTCGTTCCCCTCAAACGCCGCTTCCGTCGACGCTGCCGCGAGACCGTCAGCACTGGATTCGAGTTCGGGCTCAACTGTGTCGGTTCGACGATCGGGCTGATGCTGATGATGGCCGCGCTGGGCGTCATGAGCGTCGCCTGGATGGGCGCGATCGCGGTCCTCGTTCTCGGACAGAAGGCCACACCGGCAAAGGCGGCCATCGATTTGCCGTTGGCGTTGACGATCATCGGGCTCGGGGTGCTGATCCTCGTTCAGCCTTCCGCTGTCCCCGGACTTATTCCATCGATGTGAGACCAAACACAACAGGAGAAAGACGATGACTGACCACAAGGTAGTAACGCGAGATGAATGGGTGGCGGCAAGGGGGGAGCTGCTACCGATCGAGAAAGAGCACACGCGGCTCGGCGACAGGCTGGCGAGGCAACGCCGCGAACTGCCGTGGCTCCGGATCGAAAAGGACTACACCTTCCACACCGAAGAGGGACCTCGAACCCTTGCGCAGCTGTTCGATGGGCATTCACAACTGGTGATGTACCACTTCATGTTCGGCCCGGACTACGAGGCAGGATGCCCGGTCTGCTCGTCCATCGCCGACAGCTTCGACGGGGTGCTCCCGCATCTCGAGGCACGGGACGTGACCATGGTCTGCACCTCGCGGGCGCCGATCGAGAAGCTGCTCGCCTACCGCGCCCGAATGGGTTGGAACTTCAACTGGGTTTCGAGCTACGACACTGAGTTCAACTTTGACTTCGAGCACAGCCGGTCAAGGGACGAGGTCAAGGCGTGGCTGGGAGACGAGCCGCCACAGGTGCCGGCAGGATTTGCTTCCCAATGCGGGACAGACGTGTTCGACTACATGTCGGAGGGTCCGGGGCTCAGCGTCTTCTCGCTCTCGGACGGCGAGGTCTATCTGACCTATTCGACGACTTCGAGGGGGCTCGAAAGGGTGATGGTCTACTACGGGATCCTCGATCTCGTGCCAAAGGGACGAGACGAGGGCGACCCGGCGGATCCTTCTTGGATCCGCCGCCACGACGAGTTCTAGGAGCCGAGGATCTTCGCCTTCTGAGCGGCGAACTCCTCGTCGGTGAGAATGCCCTGGGTGTGGAGATCTCCCAGCTGCTTCAGCTGCGTAAACGGATCCGAAGAGTCCGGCGCGGTCGGTGCCGGCTGTTGCTGCTGCTGATAGCCCTGCTGCTGTTGGTACGCCTGCTCGTCCTGAGCCGCCCAACGATTTTGCTGCCTACGAGACACCCGACCCGACACAGCAGTGGCGGTGCCGGCGATCACCGCGGTGCGGGCTACGCCTCTCATGAGTCGTGGCATGGGTCCTCCTCCCTCACGATCAATTGGTCACGGCTTCGGCTGCATCCAGCGATGCGAGCAGCGCCTCGTGCGGTATGTAACCTGCCGCCACGAGTTGGGCGCCCCCGCGCCGAAGTTCGTCTGTGAATGGTGCGGCCCAGCGGTTCTCGAATATGAGGAGCCCCGCGGACGATCCCGGCTCGATAACGGCCCCGGCGTCTTCCAGGTCGCTGTTGTCGATCACTCCTGACGAGGCACCTTCGAAGGCAGCGAAGTCGAACACACCGTCGTGGTCGATGTCAGCCAGCTCCATGAACCTCAAAGACCCATCTTTGTCCTTGGTCAGGAACTTCAGGTCGAGGATACGAATCACCCCCCGGTCGACAAGGTCGAGCAGGATGGGGAAACCCTGACCGGTCATCTTGTTCCCCGGGAATTCCACAATCACGTAGCTGACCGGACCCAGCGCAGCTTCCTCGCCCATTCGCATCCCCTCTCATTGGCGGATATCGCGGCCGCGACCGAAGTGTCGCGCCGGAATCCGATTTTCGGGGTCCCCCCTTCGGGGTGATTCTCGGTGACCTACCGGGCCAAGCAGGGCTATCGTCCGCAGAGGTGGCCCGGCTGGATGCGAACACGAGAACCAACCTTCCGAACAGTGCGTTTGCGTACGTCGACTCGGCGGGGAATCGTAGGTTGCCCATCCACGACGCGGCGCACGTCAGGAATGCGCTGGCGCGCTTCAATCAGGTGGCTTTCGAAGACGAAGTGACGCGGGATCAGGCTCGCCGGCGCCTCCTCAATGCGGCCAAGAAGTTCCGCATCGTCCCGGTGGGCTTCATCGACGGCCAGCTTCGCTCCGAGCGGGCCCTCGGCAAGGCAGCACCCGAGGAACAGGTTCTCCCTTCCGGTTTCGTGACGATGCTGATGACCGACGTCGAGGGTTCCACCGGATTGGTAGCCAATCTCAATGAGCGATACCGCGACCTTCTCCAGGTGGTGCGGGACCTTCAGCGCGATTGCGTGAACCGAGCCGAAGGTGTTCTCGTGGAGTCCCGGGCGGACGAGGTGTTCGCGGTGTTCGAACATCCGCTCGCAGCGCTCAAGGCGGCGATCGATATCCACCAACGATTCGACGGCTGGACATGGACCGACGTCGACACGGTTCGCGTTCGCATAGGCGTCCACAGTGGCTATCCCACCCTGAGCGATCGCAACTACATAGGCCTGGCCGTGCATCTGACGGCTCGCATGTGCTCTGCTGCGCACGGCGGCCAGATCCTGCTTTCGGGCGAGACCAAGTTGGCTCTAACCGGCTGCATGCCTTCCGATGTCCGCCTCCGGAGCCTTGGACGTCATCGCTTGCGCGGGATACCAGAGGAGACCGCGTTGTATCAGGTCGTGGCGTCTGGGCTGGCGACCCGGTTTCCGCCCCTCCGGACCACGGCCTGAGCGGTCAGCCCTGCGCCGGACTTGGCCACCTATAGTTCCGGCGTGCTTGTGACCGAGTTCTCGTCCGACGCCAAACAGTTCGAACAAGCGACAGGTTGGGCAATCAAGCCCGAAGGTGCCTGTAAAGGCGATGTCTGCGTTCCGTTGGGCGGAGGACAATTCGATCTCGGTAGCACCTGCGAGAAGCTGGGAATGGCAGTTGTGCATGACCCTGAGCTCGGCGTCTGGGCTATTGGGCCCGAGACCCTTGGCGGCCGGGCCCTCATGTCGGCCGAGGCGCCGGACCTGGTCCTACCCGACCTCGACGGTCGCGAGTTCCCGCTGCGTTCCCTTCGGGGCAAGAAGGTGGCCCTCGTCGCCTGGGCCCCCTATTGAGGCTGCCGCTGGGACCTGCCCGGGTGGCAGGCACTGTGGGAGGAACTCAGCCCTCTTGGACTTGAGATCGTCGACGTCTGCCTGGAGATGGCCGGTCCCGACGTAGCGCGGCCCTTCGTCGAAGCGGCCGGGTCCA
>CAZCCS010000252.1:0-5085 GCA_964497005.1 uncultured Acidimicrobiaceae bacterium
GGCCGGATCGTGTCGGCGTACGAGAAACTGCCACCTGAAGGCGCTTCGCCCGAGCAGCTCCGACCTGAATGGTCCTTTGAGCAATCACCCGTGCTACCTGCCGCGGTGGCATCCACAGCGCGGGAGGCGGCACGAAGAATCGGCCTCGACTACGCCGGAGTCGATGTGGTCGAGGACCTTCGCACCGGCCGGGTCCTCTGCCTGGAGGCGAACGCCGCTCCCGGAATGTCGGTCGAAACCGTGCGAAGCCTTTATGCACACATCCAACAGACCCTTCGCGGGCGAAGCGCCCGTGCAAGCTGACCTATGCCCAGCAAGGGCGGTCGGCGCAGCAGCGCATCCGTGGGCGACGCCTTCGCGCCAGCGGCCGTTGTCCTACAGGCCAGCGTCGGTGCGCCAATTTCCGCGGGGGCTCGGGTCGCCTTCAGCCAGGCTCGGTCGCAGCCCGATGTCGAGGTCGTGCCGGCTGATGAACCTCCAACTGACACGCCTGAGTGGGCAGAGCTCTACACACAGGCTCAAGCCCGGTTCACCGCCGATCGCGAGCGCGTCGAGCGCGAACAACTCCAGGCGCAGCAGCTGTGGCAGGAATTCCTCCGATCACAGGGCGAGGAGCTGCATGAAGGCGCGCGATCACTCGTCGCCGACGACAACCTGCACCATCAGCTCCAGCGGCTCGCACGGACTAGTGCAGCCGGCGAGTACGAGCGCGAGAACGTGATCGGCGACCCCAATCAGACCTTCGGCATTGAGATCGAGTTCGATGGAGCAGACCCCAATGCCGTGGCACGCGCCCTCTACGACGCGGGCCTGGCAGCTACTCCTCATCAGGAGGGCTACCACTCGACCCAGCGGGTGCCGGGCAAGTGGGTGGTCGAGCGCGACACAACAGTGACTGGTGAGGTCGTAAGCCCTGTCCTTAGCGACACGCCCGAGACATGGGCGCAGCTGGAGAGCGTCTGCCAGATCCTGCGCGAGCAGGGTGCTCACGTGACGACCCGCACCGGTGGTCACGTCCACGTCGGCGCCGACTCGGCCAACCTCGACCACGACGTCAATCGATTCCGCCGAGTGGCTCAGGTTTGCGCGTGGGCCGAAGACCTGATGTACCGCCTGGCGGCCGGAACCGGTCGAGGTGGCCGCCGGCATCGCGGCGCGGGCAACGGCTATCGCTGGTGCGGTCCGATGCGCTCCGACGACTTTGAGCAGGCTCGTAGCCTCTCCGAGCTGGCTACCCAGGTTGGCTCCAGCCATGGAGTGGGACTCAACTACGGCAACGTCCTCGATCGGACCCGAACCATCGAGTACCGGTACTTCGACTCGAGCCTGGATCCGGCTCGCCTGCAAGCGAACATCAAAGTCGCCTGTTGGCTAACTAAGCGGGCCGCGGAGTTGCCTGATGCGGCCATTCCGGCTGAGCGGCACCGCCTCGGCAGCCATGCCGCGAACCCCTCAAGCGATCAGGGCGACCAGCTGCTCCGACGTTTCGCCGACCTGATCTTCACCCGTCCAAAGGACAAGCTGAAGCTGTACTGGGCTTACCAACGTTCTGCATGGCAGGCGGCTGCCTGATGCCATATCGGATGGTCGGCCCAGACGACCGCAAAGTGCTTCCCCTTCGCATGCTCTTCCAACCCGTTGGCGGCGGGACCTTCTTCAAGGCGTGTGAGGCGAGCGACTTCCGAGCCCTGACGGCCGCCATTCTCGACGACCCCGCATACGAGACCGCGCCTGTTGTTGACCGACTGACCGAACGCCTTCGACTCGCTCATGACGTCGCACTCCTGGCCGAGCTCGAGGACCAGAAGGTTCAGGTCGCAGATCACGAGGCACCGCTCACAGTAAACGTGGCAACCGACGAGGCGTTCATTCAGTCACTGAACCGCCTGGGTTTCGTCTCGCTGGCACCATCTCTGAATCCGAGCCCCTCGGTAGCCAGACCCAAGGTCTGGCAGTGACGCCAACACGCGGTTCTGCCAGGCCGAACCGGCCCGTTTCAAATCCTGAAACGTTTGAAACGTCGTCCAACAGCTCTTCTTCTCGCAACCCTTTCACTCCGGGCGCTGGGTATCCGCCGCCATATCTGGCCGGCAGGGACGTCGTCCTCGCCGAGTTTGAGCGCCACCTCGACTCTGCCGCGAGAATTCCGAAACACTTCGTGCTCACGGGACTTCGTGGCACGGGGAAGACGGTACTTCTGCGCGAATTCCAGAACCTGCTTACGCGAAAGCACTGGTTGTGGTCCTCGCGTGAGCTGGACGACACCGCGAATCAAACATCTCTTCTTCTCGCCATGCTCCGCACCGATCTCACCCGTATCGGCACCGGTGCGTCGCTGGCGCTCAGGCTGCAGACGACTGGGAAAGTTCTGGCCGATACCTTGAAGCCCCAAGAATTGACAGCGTGGGGGGTCAGTTACTCCCCCGCCTACGCACCTCAACCAGAGCCTCCTCCGCGGGACCTTCTGATCCAGATGCTGGAAGGGCTGATGCGAGTCGTCGGAAATTCGCACGCCGGAGTGGCTCTGCTGTTCGACGAGTTCCACGAGGTGTGGGACGGACGATGGCCCCGACAGAGTCCCCTCGCAACACTGTTTGGGGCCATCAAGCAGATCCAGCTCTCCGGCTACCCGGTCATTGTGGTGGCGAGCGGACTTCCCTCTGTCGTACCCAACATCGTCAAGAGCCGCAGCTACCTTGAGCGCGATCTGGCGGTCACGCGGATCAGCAGTCTGGCCGATGGGGATGCGCGAGCGGCCATCGCCGAACCACTCAGCCAAACAACGATCACCTTCAGCGAATCGCTCATCATGCGCATCGTCTGGGAGACCCGCGGCTATCCGTACTTCCTGCAGTACTACTCCTCGTTTCTGATCGACAGCGTGCCTGACCGGGACTACTTCGATGTCGAAGCCTTCGAAGAACTCCGGCCGGTGCTGGTTGCGGCCCTCGATCAAAGCTTTTTCGCCGGCCGCTTCTGGAAACTGCCGAAAGCTGAGCGCGACACCTTGATGGCAATCGCACGTGAAGGCGAGCAGGTGCGTCTGGCGAATGTGCGTTGGGTGGGTAATCCGCAGACATTGCGGGTCGCGGTGGCTCGCCTGGTCGAGCATGGTCATCTCTACCGCACCGCTTCGCGGGGCGAGGTTTCGTTCACTTTGCCGCTTTACCGCGACTTCCTCTTGCGGGTGGCTGGGACCGAAGGCAGGGACGGCGCGTGAATAACCCAGGTCACCGCCGAGGTCCAGCTCTTGACCGGGCCCGTACTCGCTTAGCGTTCGGGAGTAGCCGCGCCTCAGAGCTCCCCATTCAGTCGTGGAAGGGTTCGTTGAGCTCTGCGGCAGCGATCTTCACCCAGTCAATCGATGAACAGCCACAACAGCGGGATATGCAAGTGGCTGAGGACCGAATGGCGTACAGCGTCGAAGAGGCCGCGGCCATTATTGGCATCGGGCGCACCCTGGCATGGACTCTCGTCCGGTCAGGTGAGTTGCCTTCAATTAAGGTCGCCGGCAGAGTTCTGATCCGTCGCCGGCAGCTTGTCGAATGGCTGGACGAATTACCACAAATCCTTTATCCTTCCGCATAGTGAAGGTTTTCGGGGAATGGATGACAGTCAAAGAAGCCGCGGCGCGTCTCCGCGTAAGCACGCGGCGAGTGCATCAGTTCATAGCCGAAGGCCGCTTGGACGCCGAAAAGGTTGGACGTGACCTATTCGTGCGCCGAGCATCGATCGAGACCCTGAGGCAGCAACACCGGCGCCCGGGTCGACCGCGCAAGGAGACGTAGAAATTGGCCTACATCGATAAGGTCAAGGTGAATGGTGGGATCAAATATCGCGCTCGGTGGCGCGGTCCTGATGGGAAGCAGAAATCCCGGACGTTCATCACCAAGTCCGACGCAGATCGGTTTGCAAGGCGGATCGACTATGACCTCAATGTCGGCACTTATACCGATCCTCACGCAGGAAAGGTCCTCCTGCACATTTACGGCGAGCGCTGGAGGAAGGCGCAGCTCCAGCACCGCGAATCGACGGCGCGAGACGTCGAGACATCCCTTCGTGTCCACCTGTATCCCGCCCTCGGCGATCGGCAGATAGGTTCGATCCGTGCATCTGACGTCCAGCTGTGGGTAGCTGCGATTGCGGAGAAACTTGCGCCGGCGACAGTGACGAAGACCTACTCGTTTCTGGCAGGGATCATGAAGTCAGCCGTTCGTGACGGACTCATCGCGAAGACTCCATGCGTGGACATCCATCTACCAAAGGTTGAGAAACAGCGGGTGGTCCCCCTTGCGGTGGAACAGGTGGCGGCACTGATCGACGCGGCACCGGCGCATTACCGCACGTTGCTGCATTTCTGTGCAGGGACAGGCGCGCGGGCGCGTGAGGCGTTCGGAGTGACAGTCGACCGCGTCGACTTTCTACGCAGACAAGTGACGTTCGACCGACAACTCGCAACACGTGACGGAACACTCAGGTGGCGGCCGCCCAAGACCGAGTCGTCAGTCAGAACGGTGCCCCTTGACGACGGCGTCCTCAAGTCACTCGCGGACCATCTAGCCGCCCAACCGACTTCGTCCGACGGCCTGATCTTCAGGACTCCGCGGGCAGGAAAGGCGTTCGATCTCAAACGCGCCTACGGCAAAGGGCCGAAGCTTGGTTGGTTCCGCAAGGCTGCTCGCGCCGCCGGCCTGCCAGACGATATCACGCTCCACGATCTGAGGCACTTCTACGCCAGCCTTCTCATCCGCAATGGCGCGAGCGTCAAGACCGTCCAGGCACGCCTTGGCCATAAGTCGGCGCTCGAGACTTTGGACACCTACGGCCATCTGTGGCCGGACGCCGATGAACAGACCCGCAATATCCTCAACGAGGCCCTGGCCGGGCTCAGAAAGGACGGCAATAAGTTGAGGGTACTGAGCGACACATAGCCGAAATGGGTACTGATTGGGTACTCAAGAGCCCCCGGCTTCCCGGTCGGGGGCTCTTTTCGTATTCAAAATCGGGCTAAATGGACCGAGGGCGGACTATAAGCCGGGTTCTGTGTCCCTCGCGGGACGGTGACCATCTGTCTGGGGCTCCGGT
>CAZCCS010000253.1:0-5079 GCA_964497005.1 uncultured Acidimicrobiaceae bacterium
GGGGTAGTGCATGAAGACGCGGGACGAACCTATTAGATGGAGGTGGTTACATGACGGTCACCGACACACGACGTGCCTCGGAGGCCGTTGAGGAGCTCACGGCACGGGTTATAGAGGCCGTCTCCGAAAACGCCGAGCAGGTGCAACAGAAGGCGGGCCAGTTAGCGGAGCTTGCCAAAGAGGTCTCCAAGTCGACAGCCGAATCAGGGCGTTCGGCGGTTGAGAAGGTGGGAAAGGGGGCCGGCCGGGGATCAGCTCCCTATAGAGCCGGCGCGCTCCTGACGCTGGTGCTGCTCTGGCTGCTTCTCAGGCGCCGGCGGGGGGACAAGACCGACTGATCCGACTATCCGTCGTTTGGTACGGCTAGTCCTTCTGTCTCCCGGAAGCCTCCCCGCAGGGACGCCACCGTGCGGGCGAGGAGCCGTGACACTTGCATCTGGCTCACCCCGATATCGTCGGCGATCCGCTCCTGGGTCCAGCCCTGGAAGAAGCGGCGCTCCAGTATCACGAGCTCCCGGCGAGAGAGTCGCGGCAGCAGGTGTTCGAGTTGCTGCCGGTTGAGCGCCTTCTCGAACCCCTCGTCGATCGAGGCCAACTCGATGGCCTCCCCTGTGTCCTCCCTCGGCGCGTCGAGGGACGCCAGCCAGTAACCGCGTTCCGCGTCCATGGCTTCGAGCACCCGTTCCTCGCTGACGCCGATCTCCTTGGCGATCTCCGCGATCGTCGGGGACCTGCCGTTCCTCTGGGACAGCGTCTCTCTCGCCCGGTTGACCTCGAGGTAGGTTTCCTGGGTCGATCGGCCGACCCTCATTCCCCAGGCTCGGTCTCGGAAGTGACGCTTGAGCTCACCGAGGATGCTGCCAGTCGCATACGAGGAAAAGGCGACCCCCCTGTCGGGGTCGAACCGCCGGGCGCAGCTCACCAAGGCCGCCAGGGCCACCTGTCTGAGCTCTTCGCCAGCTTCGCCTCGTCCCTCGAAACGACGAGCCAGCGAGCGTGCGAGGGCCATATGATCGTTGACCAGTTGATCCTGCAGGGCATGAGCCCTGATCGCGTTCCGTTCGACTGGCTTCGATCGGTCGCGTTTTTCGAACAGTAGGCCCGACTTGTCGACATTCAACATCTCCGCCGGCTGACTCGAGGGGCTTTGGTCGAGTAGCAGGCGTCCTCCGGGACGGACGGTTTCCCACGCTCGCTGCCACCGACCTTCAGCGTCATTACCGGAGTGGACAGCGGCCAGATCGACCTGCTCGGCCGGCTCGCTCAGACGGAGATCTACGGACAGCTCGGGCCAGTGGGTGTCGGAGGTGGCTTCTGCTGCGCGATCGGAGGCTTTGCCGTTTCGGCCCCGCTCCCGCAGCAACGTGGCGTACAACTTCATCTCCATCCGCCATCCCGGCTGAGACCGGTGGGCTGCACGGGCCGCCACCGTGCGTGTGATCGAGGACAGATCGTCCTCCATGCCTATGACCCACGCCTTGACGGGGCGCGCCACCCCGAGGTCGGCCAGCCACGGCGCCAAGCGCCGGTATAGCAACGGCCTAGGCCAGACCCCTTGGGCCATGGCACCTCCCAACAGCTTTCTCGATTCCGCCTTTCATCCGTTGTACCCGAAGCGCTGGAGGGGTGAAACCGGCATAACGCTCCCCGGCGGAGGGCCGCTAGGTTCGACGACCGTGAACGAAGCAGTAGACGCCCTTGATCGCATCGCATACCTGCTCGAACGAGGGCGCGCCGAGTCCTACAAGGTGCGGGCGTTCCGCCGTGCGGCGGCTGCGATACAGGCGATCGAACCGGAAGAGCTCGAGTCGCTATGGCAGACGGGAAGGCTCCAGTCCATCCCGGGTGTCGGTGAGACCTCGGCAAAGGTCGTCACCGAGGTGCTGGGGGGCCACGGCTCGAGCTATCTGGCGGAGCTGGAGAAGAGGGGTAGTCCAGAACTGAGTGAAACCGCTGCTCAGATCCGCGCGGCACTGAAGGGCGATTGCCATAGTCATTCCGACTGGTCCGACGGTGGGAGCCCGGTCGCCACGATGGCCGAAGCGGCTGCGGCGCTCGGTCATTCGTACCTGGTGATGACGGACCACAGCCCCAGGTTGACCGTCGCTCACGGCTTGGACGCAACCAGACTTCGCAGCCAGCTCGATCTGATCGCATCCATCAATGAGGACATCGCCCCGTTCCGGATCCTGACTGGTATCGAAGTGGACATTCTGGAGGACGGATCCCTCGATCAGGACGAGGAACTGCTGGCCCGCCTGGACGTGGTAGTGGCGAGCGTGCACTCGAAGCTCAGGATGGAGTCCGCGGACATGACCAGGAGGATGATCAAGGCGATCGAGAACCCCCACTCCGACATCCTCGGTCACTGCACGGGGCGCATCATCGTTGGCCGCGGTCGCAAGCCCTCCACGTTCGACGCGGAGAAGGTCTTCGCAGCCTGTGCGAAGACCGCGACCGCGGTGGAGATCAACTCCCGCCCTGAACGGCGCGACCCGCCGCCAGAGCTGCTGCGCCATGCGGTCGAGGCGGGCTGTTGCATCAGCATCGACACTGACGCGCACGCCCCGGGGCAGCTTGAGTGGATCGGCCTCGGGTGCGAGCAGGCCGCCGAGGCCGGCGTCCCATTGGACCGCATCATCAACGCCCTCGGCGCGAAGGAGCTGTCCGAGTGGACGGCTTCGCACGCTGGCTGACCTCAGGAAGCGTCTCGGGCTTCAGCCCCCGCCCTTGGACGGAGTCAACCAAACATTCGAGGGGTCGTACTGGAGCAGATAAGGCAGGAACACTGCGTTGTGGACCTGAACCGCGTGGTACACCGGCTCGGTGGGTGACGCGATGGGAAAGATGGCCGCGTCCGCCATCACTTGCTGGTCTGCCTGCGCCCACAACGGAGCCGCTTTGGAGGCGCTCGTCGCGTTGGATGCGGCCTGGATCAGGTTGTTGGTCTTGGCGTCGTTGTAGAAACCGAAATTGCTCCCCTGAGGGGGGTACGACGCCGGCCCCGAGAACAGCGGATAGAAGAACGAGTACGCCGCGTCGCCATACCAGTCCGGCAGCCACTGCGCGAGCGCCAGGTCCCACCCCCCGCTCTGTGCCACCGAAGGAACCTCGACGTACTTGGTGTAGAAATCGGCTCCTGCGGCCGGCACCCCGGTCACTGTGATGCCGAGCTTGGACAGGTCTGCCTGAAGGACCTGGAACATCCTGGGCTCGAAGTCGACGGTGGTTTGATAGAGAACCTTCAGGTGCAGCCCCGACGTCCCAGCGGCGTGGAGGGCTTCTTTCGCCTTGTCGGGGTTGTACGGATAGGGGTCCGAGGGCTTCGAGCCGAGGATGCCCGCTGGCAGCACATGGGTCAAAGGGGGAGCCACTTGGGGGCCACCATCGGCTTGGATCAGATCCGAACGGTTGATCGCGTACTCCAATGCCTGCCTGATGTCCCGTTTTGTCAGCGCGCCGGCATTGTTGGGCGACGCCGTGTTGAACAGGAGGTAGGGATCCGTCCCATAGGTCGGACCGAGTGTCAGCCGAGGGTTCTTTGCCGCCAGAAACGCCGGGACTGACGCGGCCGGTATCGGCGTGTCCCACCCCATGTCGGCGACCGCGGAGTTGCTGGAGAGCTGCTGCTCGATCTGTTGCTGCGTCAAGGTTTCGGACACCGCGACCCGGTTGACGTAAGCCTTCCTGACGTGGTCCGTACTCGGGTTCCACGCCGGGTTCCGGGCGAAAACTATCGATTTGCCGGGTGCGTAGCTTTGAATCTGGTACGGGCCGTCGCTGACGGTGTGCTGGGCCAGATCCGCGCTCCCCGGGAGGTAGCTCAGGAACTCGGCCGGAGCGGGGGAGAAGGCGGGCAGTGCGAGAAGCTCCGGGAAGTATGTGGCCGGCCGGGTCAAGGTGAACACCACGGTCATGGGGTTGGCGGGATCGACTTTGATTCCGGACACCGACTTGGTCGACAGGAACTCCTTGATCGAAGCCACTGAAGGGAAAACTTTGGAGAAGGAATCGCAGAAGGGCTGGAACCCGGCGATCAGCGACTCGAAGTCTGCAAGTCCTCCGAATGGTTGTGCCGGGTTGCAGGTTCGCTCCACCCCGCGCACCACGTCCGAGGCGGTCACCTGGCGTGGAGGCGCCGTGTTCCACATCGCGCCTGGCCGCACGGTGATCCGGTAGGTGAGCCCATTGGCGCTGATGCCCCCGTTAGACCGCGTCGGGACCTGGGTCGCAAGGTCCGCCACGAGGCCGGTGGTCCGACCCGGTACCGCCGGGTAGGTGACCAGCTGGCGGCTCCACAGTCGCAAGCCGAGGTAGCCGGTGTTGTAGTACGACACGTTGGGATCCATGTAGTCGACGTCGCCGGTCCCGAGCATGTTGAGGGTTCCTCCCCGCACGGGCGTTCCCCCGGATGCGCCGCTGCCTCCTGCACACGCGGACACCACCGAACAGACGGACACCAGCACAGTCACGAGACCGATCAGCCGCCGCACGACTCAGCCTTCCTGTGCCCCGTGGTTGCGGCAGGATGCGGTCCAGCCGGTGGGGATGATCAGAACCCGTAGCCTCCGCCCGCACTCTTCGCAGAACCGGGGGGGCTCGAACTGCCCTCGGCACGCACCGCGGGTGGGGCACTCATCTGAGGGCCGGCCGCAGCCGCTGCAGCGCCGCGGCGCCAACCCTCCTTCGCCAGTCATATCGCTGTGACCAGTCAAATCGCTTCGGCCGGTCAAATCAGTTCGGCCAGTCAAATCACCTTGGACAGGGAGCCGATCGGCATCCGTAGACCCTGGAGCATTTCGAGGTCCTCGACCGGATCCCGACCAAGGGTGGTGAGGTAGTTGCCGACGATCAGGGCGTTGATGCCGCTGGTGAGCCCAACCGACTGCAGGTCCCCGAGGGTGATCTCCCTCCCTCCGGCGTATCTGAGGATCACCTCCGGTAAACCCAGGCGGAACAGGGCGATCCAGCGGATCGCCTCGAGCGCCTGCACCGGCTTGCGGATCATCAGAGGTGTGCCCGGCCTCGGGTCCAGGAAATTCACCGGTACCTCGGCAGGTTCGAGTGAAGCGAGCTGGC
>CAZCCS010000254.1:0-5054 GCA_964497005.1 uncultured Acidimicrobiaceae bacterium
CTCCAACCGCTACGGGACTGGCATCTCCCATTGCAGGACCGTGACGGGCCCGTGTTCGGCGGTCGGCGACGGTCCGTACCTCTCCACCTCCGGCAGCCTGATTTCCCCGGGCGGGCTGGAGACGTTCACCGCGCACGACGGACGCTTGTGGGTGGCGTTCACCGCTTTGATCGTGGTCCCCTCAACATGGCATCCCGGCCGGTACTACTACAACCGGGTGCTGGACATCGCGCCGATGCTGACCCGTTGATATGCCCGACCCCGAACCGCTGCCAACAGCAACCCGATCCCCGCAACCGAGTAACAGAGTTGGCCGATGCCTACTTGGTGGGGGTTGTTCAGGATAACTGCCGCGTAATAGACCTCGGCGAGAAGCGCAGGCAGGACCAGCCATGGTGCGCCGGTCAGGATTCCGAGCCCGGCGAGGACCACGGCGTACCAGGGCTGCACCGGAGAGGCGACGAGAACCGCCGCGCACAAAATGAGAGTCGTCGCGTTCAATGGCTCCATCTTCGCCCGCACCACCGCGGCGACCGCAACGACAATCGTCGCCGCAGATGCGACCACAAGCAGGTGACCCCGGATCGGCAGCACCGAGAGAAGCAGAAACCGTCCTCCGCTCCCGTAGTGCTCCTCCTCAAAGTAACCCGGTAGGTAGCCGACTATCCGGGTCCCGACCGCGACGACATGGGGCAGATACGCGATCAACGAAACTGTGCCAGCCGCCCCGGCCATCCGCCAGCGGCCCTGCCTCCAAGCGCCGAGCAGGGCGATCACTGGGTACAGCTTCACCATCGTCGCAAGGCCCATCAAGGCCCCGGCAAGCGCCGGCCTACCCCTGCGCAACGCGACGAAAGCCCCGACCAGGAGAAGCAAGCCGAGGCCGTCGACGTGGCCGTTGCCGGCGAATTCGATGACCGGCAGGGGCGAAAGCGCATACCACGCGACCGCCCGGGGGTCGCGCTTCAGCGAGCGAAGTCCGCTGATCAGCAACCCGATCGTGGCGAGGTCCACCAGACCGCCGGCGAGCTGCCACTTGCGAATCCCGTGAGCGGGATCCGCGAGCGATACGGCGTCGAACCAGGCCTCCGCGGCGGGCGGGTAGATCGTCCGAACATCGGGTCGGTTGATGGTCGTGCAGGACGGCCCCGACGGGATATGGAGATGAACACACTCCGTCGGCCCGGGAAAATAGGTCGGAGTGCGAAGACCGACCAGCTGCGGAGCCTCCGGCGGGTAGCGGTACGGATCGGTGCCGGAAAGCTGCACGTGCGCGTCCCAACCGTAGCGGTACAGGTCGTTGGATATGGAAGGAGTCGTGCCCGTGGCCGCAACAAGTCGAAGGGCGGCCGCCAGGATCACAACCGTGATAAGAGCCCACTTCATCTGTGGAATCTGGTTGACCGCCCATGCGCCCGCGAGCCACAACGGAACCCACGCAGCGATCAGGGCAACGAACGTCCACCGAGCACCTACCAGCGAATGTTGGGCGACGAACCACGAGGTGACGATGGCCAACCCGCCGGCAGTCCCCAGAACGAACCAAACTAGACGGAGAGTAACCACCGGGAACCGGCAGGTCATCGCGGTTCGAGCGGCTCAGCGGCGAGGTCAGCCATCCCCTCGTCAAGCCCGACGGCCGCCTTGAACCCGAGGGTTCGCGCCGACCTTTCCGGAGATGCCACCACATGACGAACGTCGCCGGCTCTGAAATTCTCGGTGACAACAGGGGCCGGGGCACACGGACCGAACCGCGCAGCAAGTGCCGTGGCGACCTCAAGGATGCTCACCGGACGGCCCGAGGCGATGTTGAAGGGCTCGAAGGCGTGAGAGGCGAGCTCACGATGGAGCGCGAGCAGGTTGGCTTCGGCCACGTCGCTCACGTGCACGAAGTCCCTCATTTGTGCGCCGTCTTCGAGCACCAGCGGCGGTTGACCGTTTCGCAGACGGTCGCGGAACAGGGCGGCGACCCCGGCGTAGGGGGTGCACAGCGGCAATCGCCGGCCGTAGACGTTGTGGTAACGCAGCGCGACAACCGACGATCCGGTCTCCCGAGCCCACACCTTGCAGAGATGCTCCTGGGCGAGCTTGCTCGCCGCGTACACAGATCTCGGATCGAGTTCGGCCGATTCGTCGAGCGATTGCCACGTCAGCGAAGCTCCGCACTCTGGGCATGACGGTTCGAATCGCTTTGCCTCGAGATCGACAAGCTGACGCGGGCGCGGCCTTACCGCCCCGTGTTCGGCGCAGCGATAGGCCCCTTCGCCGTACACGACCATGGAGCTGGAGAGAACCAGCCTTCCCCGGAACCCGCGTTCTGAAAGGGCGGCGAGGAGTGTCGCCGTGGCGAGGTCGTTGTCGCGGATGTACGAGGGCGTATCGGTGAAGTCCACGCCGAGACCGACCCGCGCTGCGAGGTGGCACACCGCCTCGACGCCTTCGACGGCGATGCCGGTCGCGTCGACGTCGGCGAGGTCCTCCGTGATCAATCGGACGCCCTCGACAGGATTGGCAGGCGCACGGTCGATCACGACGACATCGTGCCCGTCGGCGACGAGGCGTTCGCTCAGGTGCGACCCGATGAAGCCGCCTCCGCCGGTCACGAGGATCCTCAACGCAGCACCGCCCGCATGTCCACCACGGTCCGGACCGTGCCCCGGAACGTGCCGGTCACCTTGGACCTGCCTTCCCGCTTGGAGTAAGGCACGTCCACCTCGGTGATCCTCCATCCGGACTCCGCGGCCTTCACGACCATCTCGAGCGGCCAGCCGAAGCGGCGGTCGACGAGACCTAGGCTCAGCAGCTCAGCTCTGCGACATGCTCGCATGGGCCCGAGATCCCGCAGGCCCAACCCGCATCTGTCCCTCACCAGTCGGGCGAGCACCCGGTTGGCCAACCGGGCATGGAACGGCCACGCCCCTGAAGTCGGCACCCGCCGCCCGATGGCCAGGTCGTCGCCGCCATCGAGAACGGGGGCTGTGATGATCCGCAGATCCTTCGGGTCGAGGCTCCCGTCACAATCCATGAAACAAACGAGGTCCGACGTAGCAGCGGTCAACCCTGCCCAGCACGCGGATCCGAAACCCCGGACAGGTTCGAAGACCACCTTGGCGCCGAGAGAGCCGGCGAGCTCGCCCGAGCTGTCGGTTGACCCGTTGTCGACGACGATCGGACGGAAGCCGGAGGGAAAGGAGCGGATCACCTCAGGGAGGGCGGCCCGCTCGTTGAGCACGGGGAGGACGACGTCGATCATCGCGGTCTCTGGCGGAGCTTCGCGCGCGCAACCCGGCCGACGTAGATAGCAGCTGACGCGCCGAACGCCGATCCGGTCAGCGCGATCCACCGCCCGAGGTAGGGCCGCTCGGTTAGGCCGGTCGCGGCGTGGTAGGCGGGCTCCGAGTGTCTCAAGACGAGTGGAAAGGAAGTCAGCAGCGCCAGGGCGGAAAGCACGACCGGGACTCGCACGTGGTTGATCCAGGGCACGTGCAGCTGCCGCGAGCCGCGTCGCGCGCTGGCCCGGGTCAGCCCGCGGTCGAGCAACGCGTACAGAGGCCAGAGGACGAGGTCGTGAACCGCCGCGGCTATCCCCGCCCAGATCAATATGCGCGCTGAATTCGGCGCAGGCACGACGGTCCAGACCAAGTAGCCGGCGAACGCGAGGCACGCTACGGACAGCGAGAGATGAAACGGCCCGTCGCCGTACCTCTTTCGCAACCGGTTCATTCTGTGACCCCCGAGAAGGAGATCCGGCTGACCCATTTCGTATTGTGCACACCCGGAGCGGCCGGATGACCGTCCGGGCCGGGTACCCGTGGTCGAGGGACAGGTCCGCCCCGTTGACACTCAACGCGAGAAGCGACTGACGGGAGCGGACCTGGTGGCCAGAAAGAGAGGCCGACGCGAACGCGCCGTTTCGCTCGAGCGACTCCACTCTTGCGCCGGTCGGGTGGCCCACACCGACCAGCGCGGCGAGCGCGGCGAGCGGGACACCCGTCCAGCGCTCGAGGATCGACCACCCTTCGACGCAGGCGATCGGCAGGTCAGCAGTGGTGAGCCCCATGTGCAAAAGCTCGTCGCGAGCAAGGGCAATTTCGCGGCCAGTCGACTCGGCTACCAGGCGCAGCCTCCAACCCCTAACGTCGGAGGGCTGGATGCCCGCGGCCACTGCGGTTCGGTTGACCTGGAAAGCGTTTGGACCGCGACCGTAGGACTGGGTTCTCGGCGATAGAACGGAGATGCCTTGCAGCCATCGGATCGACTGCCCGGCGGTCAGTAAGAACACCGCCCCGGAGCTTCCGCCTACCAGTGCGAGAAGCCCTCTTCGGGACATGGTCGGCTCGGCGGGGTTGGCAGATACAAGGGTGTCGGCGGGATCATCTCCGGGCTCCGGTTCCTCCGGTCTGGTCTCGGCCAGCCCGGTGCGCATCTCCCGCCTGAAGGACCTGTCTCGGAGTGCCTTGCGCATCCGCGGGAACCGAAGCACCGCGTGAACGGTGAAGCCGGCGATGAAGAGCCAGGCGCCGAAGAAGTGGCCGTCGTAGAACGAGAATCCGAATGAGTAGTCGTAGTCGATGTTCATGATGCCCGTCACGAACTCGAAGATGGCTCCGCTCACCAACAGCATCAGACTCGCCCGTTCGAGCAAATGGGCGAGCGACCGGAGAGGCGGCCACGAGAACAGCCGGGGAATGACCGACCACAACTTGGCGAGAAGGACCGGGACCAGCACGAGTCCGAGCAAGACGTGGGTGCCCTGGCTTACCCGGTAAGTCCAGCTGGGGCTGGTCACCCAGTCGAACAGAAACAGGGAGAAGACCCCGTGATGGGTAGTGACATCGTTTCCCTGGAGTCGCGGGTCGTAGGCGATCCAGGAGACAACTCCGGTGAGGAACTCGATGGGAATTCCGACGAGCAGGATGGCTCCGAAGACCGACGTCAGCCATGGCCCACGCAGGGGCGAACGCCAGAATCTTTGCGGCTGCTCGGGGCGGAAGGTCAGGGCTTTTGTAACTGCGCGAACCAACGCTTTCCTCCTGACTGGATCCCGTTGGTCA
>CAZCCS010000255.1:0-5013 GCA_964497005.1 uncultured Acidimicrobiaceae bacterium
CTGCACCTGTTTTCCAACCGGAGCCGATCGGGTGCGTACGCGGTGATGCTCGCGATAGGTACCGCGATCTTCTCGATGTTCTACTTCCTCACCCTGTTCATGCAGGACGTGCTCGGCTTCAGCGCCCTGAAGACCGGCGTTGCCTACCTGCCGTTCGCGCTAGCGATCATCGTCGTCGCCACGACGGTGGCCCGATTGGTGACCCGGGTCGGGCCGTTGCCGCCGATAATGACCGGCACGCTCCTCGGCGCGGGTGGACTCTTCTGGTTGTCGCACTTGAGCCCGAGCAGCACCTACGGCGGTTCGATCGTTGGGCCCATGCTCCTTGTAGCTAGCGGTATGGCTTCCTGCTTCGTGCCCCTCACCATCACCACGGTTTCGGGTGTGGCGCCCCGCGAGTCCGGAATCGCCTCAGCGCTGCTCAACTCCGGACAACAAGTCGGCGGTTCGCTCGGACTCGCCATTCTCGGCACCGTTGCCGCCACCGTGACGAGGAACCACCTGTCCTCGAGCGGTCTCCCAGGTTTGTCCCACATTCCCGCCGGCGCCGGTCCAGTGCTGTCGCATCTGCCGGCGCAGGTCCATCACACGCTCAACCAGGCCTTCACCGACGGCTACGTCGCTGCCTTCCGCACCGGGACGGTGATACTTCTGGCAGCGTTCCTGATCGCGACGCTCACCATCCGCAAGCCGGTCGCGATCCAACAGGCGCCGGTGCCCGTTCCGGCGTAAGTCGGCGCCGCCGCGTACGCTCTCCCGGCGTGCCCCATCCACGCAAGTTCCGTTTCGGAATCCAACTCGCCAACGCCGGCTCGCACGCCTCCTGGGCCGACGCCGCCCGCAAGGCCGAGGACCTCGGATATTCGTCTTTGTTCCTCCCCGATCATTTCGGTGACCAGTTCGCACCCGTCCCCGCCCTCGCCGCCGCGGCCGCGGTGACAACTTCCCTCCGGGTAGGTGCCCTCGTCTGGGACAACGACTACAAGCACCCCGTCGTGCTCGCCAAGGAAGCTGCGACCATCGACGTGATGTCGGGAGGGAGGCTCGAGTTCGGCATCGGCGCCGGCTGGATGAACACCGACTACGAGCAGTCGGGCATCCCCAAGGACCCAGCTTCGGTCCGCATCGCCCGGCTCGCCGAAGCAGTCGCCATATACAAAGGGCTCTGGGGCCCGGGCGAGTTCTCCTTCAGCGGCGAGCACTACACCATCTCCAACCTGGACGGCCTGCCCAAGCCCATACAGCAGCCGCACCCGCCCGTCCTGATCGGCGGTGGCGGCCCGAAGATGATCGCGCTCGCCGCCCGTGAAGCCGACATCGTCGGGATCAACCCGACCATTGCCAAGGGATACGTCAACGCGTCCTCCGCGTCCGAGATTGCCCCGGACCACATAGGAAAAAAGGTGGACCGGTTGCGCGAAGAGGCGGGCGACCGCTTTCAGGACCTCGAACTGAACATCCTGGTCTTCGCCACCATGATCGGTCAATCGGCGTCGGCTCGGCGCGAGCAGATGTCCGAGCTGCTGTCGATCACCGTCGACGACCTGGATGCGACCCCCAACGCGTGGATAGGCGACACCTCTTCCGTCGTCGACAAGCTTCGCGCCGCGCGGGAGCGCTGGGGCACCTCCTACTTCGTACTGCAGGGCGAGGCTGCGATGGATCAGGCCGCGCCGGTGGTGGCTGAGCTCGCTGGAACCTGACGGTGGCGAAGGCAAAGGAGCTGTGATGAAGGTCAAGTCACAAGACGAGCGCGAGTTCGACGCCGAGCTGGTTCTGCCCCCGTCGGGGCGCGGACCGGGAATCGTTCTGCTCCAGGAGATTTTCGGGGTCAACGACTTCCTTCTCGGCAAGGCCCGTGTCCTTTCGGAGCTGGGCTATGTGGTCTGCTGCCCGGACGTCTTCTGGAGGATCGAGCCCGGCGTGGCACTCCCCCACGACGAGATCGGCCTCCAACGGGGCATGACCATCGCCGGCCGGTGGATGGAGGAGGTGCCAGACGGTGTGAAGATCGGCGACCTATTGTCGGTGCTCGAGGCGCTTCGAAGGGAGCCGTCGGTGGCTGGGCCGGTGGGGGTCATCGGCTACTGCCTGGGCGGGACTCTCGCGTACCTGCTGGCTTCGCAGGGCGACCCCGACGCCTGCGTCTCCTACTACGGCTCGGGCATTGCAAACCAGCTGGCGCTCGGTGATTCGATTACCTGCCCGATCCTCTTCCATTTCGGCGGCCGCGACTCGTACATCCCCAACGAGCAGGTCGACCAGATACGCGAGGTCTTTGCCTCGAAAGCGAATGTGCATTTCCGAATCGAGCCCGAAGCTGGTCACGCCTTCGAGAACCTGCTCGCACCTGCCTTCGCCAACCCTCCCGCCGCTGAGCGTTCCTGGGCTGCCACGCTGGAATTCCTCCGCGAGCACCTTCCTACTGGTTAGTGTCGGCGCTCCCGTCGGCGATCCGCTCGAGGGCCCGGAAGAGGGCGGCGAGATCACGCCGGCCGTATCCGAGGGCGATCGCCTTCTCCAGCATGGTGTCCGCGCTGGCGGCGGAGGCAAGCGGGATCTCCAGTTGGCGGGCGACGGCGAGAGCCAGCTCGATGTCCTTTCGCATGAAGCGGATATCGAACCAGGCGTCCGCCGGCGGATCAACGATCAGCGAAGCACGAGCCCGCAGCATCGGTGATGCGATCGCGCTCGACTCCATCACGTCGAGCGCGCGCTGCAGGTCGACGCCCGAGCGCTCCGCCAGGAGAAGTCCCTCGGAAAAGGCGAGCATCTGGACGGCGAGGCTGATATTGATGGCGAGCTTGAGAGCGAGGCCGTGCCCGTTGTCACCGACGTAGTTAGGAGTGCCCAACTCCTTCAGGATGGGCTCGACCCGCTGGTAGGCGGCGGGGTCCCCGCCGACCATGATCGTCAACGTTCCCGACTGCACCTGCGGCACGCTTCCCGAGACGGGAGCGTCGAGCATCTTCGCTCCCCGGTCTGCCGCTTGCTGGGCGATGTCCCGGCTCACGCTGGGGCTGACCGTGCTGGTCTCAATCCACGTCTTGCCGCTGCTGAGGCCCTCGAGGATCCCGTCGGGGCCCGATGCCACCTCCTGGAGCACGATGTCGTCGGGCAGCGAGGTGAAGACCACGTCGGCCGACTCGGCGACGGCCCGGGGGTTGTCGCGCCAGATCAGGCCCTCTTCGATCAGTTCGTCGGCCTCTTGCCGGTGCCCGGCCTCGCCGTAAACGGTGAACCCGGAGGCCAGCAGGCGCGCCGCCATGTTGCCGCCCATATGGCCGAGGCCGACGAATCCGAGATGTGCGGTGGAAGGAGCCACTGTCCGGGGTATTTCCTCGCTACCACCTTAGGCCTTTCCCATCCGGATGAAAACAGCCGAATGGCCTGTGGCCGGCCCACAGTTTCCGACCTCAGGATGGCCCGGTGAGGCCTTTGCCGGCGTAGCGATGGTTACGGCTCCGCTGGCCGGCGAGGTGGTTCCCGCGCGGGCGCAAATGGCCACCACCCTCGGATTTCACATCATTCTCGCCTCCTTAGCTATTGCCTTTCCGACCATCGTCCCGCTCGCCGAGTTCGTCGGACTGCGCCGGCGCAACGAGACGGCGATGAAGCTGGCTCGCCGATGGTCGCAGGTGCTTGGCGTGCTTGTGGCGGTGGGCGCGGTCACCGGGACCGTCCTGTCGTTCGAGATGGGCCTTCTCTGGCCCGGCCTGATGCGCCGGTACCGCGCGGTCCTCCGTTTCCCGTTCGGGGTCGAGGGCATCTTCTTCTTCCTAGAAGCGATCTTCACCGCGATCTACCTCTACGGGTGGCGGCGCCTGTCAGGGTGGGCACAGTTCTGGAGGGAACGTCCGCGGTGGCCAAGTTCCCTTGCGTGCCCCGAAGCGTTCTGGAGGCGTCCAGGTTGGAAAGCCGTCGCATACCACCCCGGGACGCCGGGATTGCAACACGTTTCGGAGAAACCTGTCCTTGCCATGTGGTCCACTGGGTCCGCGCCGGAGCTAGAGACCTGAGGCTTCTCCAACCCGGATTGCCTGGCTGTGCCCGCTATCATCGTCAAGGGGAGGGGGCAGATGACTTCTGTGGTCTTTCATCGACCGAGCCCGCGGGTGGCGTCTAGGTCATTCTCTGTATGCCGACCGGGTCTGAGGAGGCCGGTCGCGCTTGGCGTCTGCGCGCTTCTCTTCGGTGTGTTTCTGGTGTCCGCTCTGCCGCCGGCGAGCGCGACTACACCGACCGCGGTCCCGGTGGGGAGCACTCCGGAAGGGGTAGGTGTAAATCCTTCGACTGACACGATCTACGTAGCGAACTTCAAGTCGGGAACCGTGTCGGTCATCAGCGGCGCCACTAATTCGGTGACTGCCACCATCGCGGTGGGCCTCAACCCCAATTCGGTAGGGGTGGATTCGGTTACTGACACCGTATACGTGACGAACTCCGGCAGCCGTACCGTCTCGGTGATCAATGCCGGCAGCAACAGCGTCATCAGTACCGTGCCGTTGGACGGCAACCCCCAAGCCGTAGCGGTAAACCCCTCGACCGACATGGTGTACGTGGCGGTCGAAAGTTCGGACAACATTTCGGTAATCGATGGAAGCACCAATTCCGTGATAAAGACGATAACGGTCGGCACCAATCCCTATGGGGTCGGGGTGAATCCGTCGACCAACATGGTTTACGCGGCGAACTTCGCCTCCGACACAGTGTCGGTAATCGATGGGACGGCGAACGCAGTGGTGGCGACCATCCTGGTCGGAAGAGATCCCTTCGGTGTCGGGGTGGATTCCTCCACGAACACCGTATATGTGGCCAACTTCTACTCCGACAGCGTGTCTGTGATCGATGGGTCGAGCAACGCGGTCGTCGGGACGGTCGGGACGGGCTATGAGCCGATTGGGATAGGAGTTGATCCTTCCACTAACGCGATCTACGTGGCGAATAATGGCTCGGGCAGTGTAACGATGATCGACGGTACGACTGACACAGTGGCCGCAACTGTCTCAGGGG
>CAZCCS010000256.1:0-4998 GCA_964497005.1 uncultured Acidimicrobiaceae bacterium
CACTACCACGTGGACGTCGGCCTGCAAGGAGACATCAGCCACACGCTGGACGCGTTGGCGAACGGGATCGGCCGCAGCTTCGAGACCGCCGGCGGCGGCAGGGCGATCAGATCCCTCCTGGACGGCGAGTTGGAGCGCGGCCGCACGGACGGCCGCTTCCCGCTTGCTCCCGCTCGAGTTGTGGCCGACACCCGAGCGGCTCTCGGCCGCGACGACATCGTCCTCGTCGATACCGGGGCGCTGAAGATGTGGATGGCGCGCTTGTACCCGACCTACGAGCCCAACACCTGTCTCATCTCGAACGGCTTGTCGACCATGGCGTGGACAGTGCCGGGCGCGATCGGAGCCAAGATCGCCCGACCGGACGCACGGGTTATCGCGGCCACTGGAGACGGTGGCTTCATGATGAACTCCCAGGAGATCGAAACGGCCCTTCGCCTCCAGATCCCGTTCACCGTGCTGATCTGGGTCGATGGGGAGTACGGGTTGATCAAGTGGAAGATGGACCTCGAGCTCGGCAGCGATACCGACACGGCTTTCACCAATCCGGACTTCGTTGCCTACGCGGAGAGCTTCGGCGCTAAGGGGTACCTGGTGGAGGCGGCCGACGACCTGCTTCCGTGTCTCAAAAAGGCCGTGGCGGATGACACCGTGTCGATCGTGGCGTGTCCGGTCGACTACTCGACGAACCTCCAGTTGACCAACGCGCTCGGGGAACTCGACGAGCCATTCGGCTGACCCTCGTCAGGCCGCGATTGAAGCCCTACCAATCGGCTAGCCGTTCGGGTCGCCGAAGCCGGGGGCGACCGTCAGCCCCGGAAGAAGCGGTTGGCAAGCGCACGGCCGGCCGGATGCCCAAGCTTTGAGTGCTGCGGGATTGACCCCCCCACGCGAAGCGAGCTCCTGGATGAGCATCTCGGGCATCGGCTTTCCAGGGTTGGTAGCCCACCACAGTTGAGCTTCGAGCATGGGTCCGGCCAGGTCGACGCCCGAAACGTTCACCGGCACCGCGGCCGGCGTGCCGTAGACCGGGGACGGATTGGTCGCGTCGATCGGGTAGGTCGGCTGCTCGACGGTATAGGCACCAAGGTGCGGCGCCGGGCTGAACATGTCGTACGGAACCGGAGCGGTCTGCACGTAGGAGCTGATCGGCGGGATCCCGAGTATGAGACCGATGGTGCGCAGGACGGATGCCTGGGAGACGTGCAGATGGCTTATGGCCCCGGGCGCGACGTAAGGGCTGGCGACGAGCAGGATGTTGCGGTGACCGTCGCGATGGTCGAGCCCGTCCTGGCTGTCGTCTTCTTCCACGAACACCGCAGTGCTCGACCATTGCGGGGTGTGGCTGAGGTAGTCGACGAGGCCGCCGACTGCCAGATCGTTGGTTGCCACCTGGGCCTGCGGGGTCGTTTGGCCTAGACCATCCCCGCCTGTGTGGTCGTTGCCCATGATCACATACGAGAAGTCCGGCACCTGATTGGTGGCCACCAGGGGTGCGTAGGCCTTCTCGATCTCTGCCAGACGAAATGTGTCTTTTACCGTGGTCAGGGTCAGGTTGTTGCCGGCCGAAGCGTCCTCGTTCGCCAGGGACCCGGCGTCGCCGGCGCCGCCCGGGACCGAACAGCCGGCGTCGGGGGCCGGGCTTGCAGGGGCCTGGCTGGTGGCGAGGCCCTCCAGCTCACCGAAGTTCTTGAAGGACTTTCCTGCGAGGGCGAGTTGATCGAAGATCGAGCCACACTGCGGGTAGGACACCGGGTCGGCCGGATCGTAGGGATGGTTCCGGTTGGAGTAGTAGTCCACCCAGGACTTCTCCACGTAGTCGGGGACGATGCCGAGGGCAGTCCAGAAGTGGCCCTGGATGCTGGCCTCCCCGTCCGAATAGAAGTTGTCCGAAAGAGCGAACCGGTTGGCGATGTCGTGGACATTCGGAGTGACCGTTTCACCCTTGGCGTCGGTGCGGCCGAACTCGAGGTACTGCGGATCGGCGTCTGCGTTGGTCCGGCCCAGCAGACCGAGGTCCCCGAAGACCTGGTCGAAGGTCCGGTTCTCCCGAACGACGAGCACGACGTGTTTGATCGGGCTTTGGCCGGCATGGGCCGTATCCGGTATGGGGCTGTCAGCTGGCCGCTCGGTGCCCGTTGGGGTCGAGAAGAGGAGACCCCTCAGTGCTTTCGCCGAGTCGGCTTTGAGAACCGATTGGTCGGGGCGGTTGACCTGGGAGAGCAGGCCGACCATGTCGTTGCCGTCGTATTGGGATCTACTCGTGACCGGAACACCGCCGTACCCCTTCGCTGACGTGACCAGGATGGAACCGTTGGAAGGCTCCACGGCCACGCCGCTCGGGTACCACGCGGTGGGGATGAACCCGAGGACTCCGATCTTGGAAGGGTCCCATGAGGAGGGTGTTTGGTTGATGTTCTGGCCGAGGACCGCGACGGCGTCATCGCCCGCGTTTGCGACGTAGACGAGTTTGCGCGCCTGATCGACTGCGATTGAGTCGGGCGAGGAGCCATTGGCCTCGCCGTGGAACAGATGGACACTGATCCGGTTCACCTGCGCGGGAAGCGGTCCGGTGAGATCGAGGATGCTTAGCGAGTCGTCGTTGTCGTTGGCGACGAAGGCGTAGTGGCCGTCCTGACTGAGCGAGATCGCCACCGGATGATCACCTACCTGCGTTGCGGACCGCATGGCACCCGTGGTCGTGTCGAGTCCGTATACCGCGTTGTTGCCCTGCGCGGCTACGTATGCGGCTGACCCGTCAGGGGACACCGCGATCCCAGCGGGATACGGGCCGGCAGGCACTAAGCCGGGCAGTTGGGTTTCCCAGGCGATGGAACCGGTCGAGGTGTCGATTGCAGCGACAGTGCCGCCCTGCTCGTTGGTCACGAAGACCCGGCTCCCGTCCGGGGCAATCGCCAGGTTGCGGCTGTAGCCGTACGAATTGGCGAGTTCCGGGGCTTGCGGGAGGCCCGCCTTTCTGGTCGAGTGCCATGTCGTGGCCAGCTTCAGCCGGTCGGCGGTTACCGAATAGTCGTAGACGGCGTCGTTGCCGCCGCCGGTCACGTAGACGTGCTGACCGTTTGGAGAGAAGACGACGCCTTCGTTGTAAAAAGTGTCGGCCCCCTGAGCGTGGTCAGTGAGGGTCTGCACGACTCGGTTCTCGGAGACGTCGACGACCTGCAGGCTCTGGTTTCCTTGTTGCGGCGTGGGTCCCTCGCCCTGCCCGGCGTTGGACACCACCGCGATTCGACCATCTGGCGAGATGCTGACCGCCACTGGAAAGTCGCCGAGCGCGCTGACCGTTCCGGCCGGGCTCACCAGCCGGCCGTTGGGCAAGTAGGCACCGTTCGAGTAAAGGCCGGTCGGGCTGAACGGGGTCGCCTCGGCGGCCTCGCCTCCCGTGGCGGCCCGCGCCGCAAGGGTTCCCGGGACAGCTATTCCGACCAGAACTGCCGCGGCCACTGCGATTCGGAGCCGCCCAGGCGGAGTCCTCATGCGCACAGGTTCGACCCGGCGAGCAGGTCGCCCATCATCGAGTTCACACCGGGGTCGGCGGCGTGCGCCAGATGCCCCGCCCCGTCGCTGCCGGAAATCCCGGTCACCTGAGGCGTCAAGCCGAAGAGCGTCTCCCAGGTCCGCAGCAACGAATAGTGGTTGTACTGGCAGGAGGAGGTGTGAGGGGTAAGGCGGGAGCTGAGAGCGACCAGGCCAACCTTGCCGCCTCCACCGGTCGACTGGATCCCGGGTTGCCCCGACTCGCCGCAGCACGAGGAGTTGTCGCCGCCCTCGTCGACGGTGATCACGATCACGCCGCCCTTCTTGTATGCCGACGACGCCTGGATCTCCGGGACGATCTGGGCGAGGAACGCGTTGGCGCTCACCAACCCTCCCGCGCCGGGGTTGGCGTCGGCGCCGGGACCCTTGCATGGGGAATCGTGCCCGTCGTTGCACAGGTTCGGCGTTATGAAGTTGAACGCTCCGACGTTCCCCGACGCGAGGTCGCCGGCCAGTTTGGAAAGGGGAACCACGTTCTGCTCGCATGGCGACGACGCCCCGAGGAGCGGCTTGTCTATCAGCGTGTGGAAGTACGGGAACGGGCTGTGCCGGGCGGCGTACTGATCGCTGGACGTCGCCAATTGAGTCTGATCGAGGCCTCCAACCGTTGGATCGATCGCCACACCGCCGACGGCCGGCTGACCGCAGGGGTTGGTCTCCCTGGTCGGTGTGTTGCCCATGTCCTGCATGTAGCCGCGCCAGACGAGGTGGGCGGCGCTCATCTGGTCTGCCAGGGTCTTCACCGATGCCGGGTAAACGCACCCCACGTCTTGCGGGCTAAGCGGCTGGTAGAAGCCCCGGCTGTCGACGCTTCCGCCGCCATCGTGGTAGTACACGCAATCCTGGCTGGTCGAGCTGTACTGAGCCTGCCCGGACAACAACGCGACGTAGTTGTCGAGGCTCGCGTGCCCGGTACCGAAATAATTGGTGAAGAAAACGCCCTGCTGGGCGAGATTGTCGAGCTCGGTCCCCTTGCCCGGGAACGTCGAGGACTCCGACTCGTTTTCGAGAAGGATCTGGAAGACGGTGTGGATCGGCCCTCCCCCGGTGGCCGCGCCGGCCTTGAGAGCGGGAGCCGGAAGCGCGAAGAAAAGGACCGCTCCGGTTGCGACTACAACCGCAGCACATGCCCGCAACCGGGGCGTGAAGCGTCGAACCATGAATTCCTCCAGCAGGGGCGCGCCGGCCGGTCCGGCACCGCGTATATCGTGTGTCTAGAGGAACATATCGGCACAAATTGCCGGTGATCGGAAATCGGCCGGTTGGTGAACTTTGGGCAAACTCGACACGCCCAAAGTGGGTGAGCGGTCGGTTACAGGTGGGTGAAATCGTCGATTAGCACTCCCGTTGCTCGCTCTTGTCAGGTAGGACGGTGTTGGGAGGGTCGTGACTTATTCGTCTTGCCAGGTCTCGACCGCACCCCGCCCTCGGGCCTTTCCCCCC
>CAZCCS010000257.1:0-3861 GCA_964497005.1 uncultured Acidimicrobiaceae bacterium
ACTTCGGGAGCAGCCGCGTTGCTCCGTACGTGGCTGATGGGGTCAACCAGGCCGTGCTCAGCTCCCTGTTTGGAATAACTCTCTACTACTCGATGGCGGAGCTCGTGCTATCCCCGGTGTTCGAATCGCATCCAGATCTACAGATTGTGTACGCCGAGGGCGGCATTGGCTGGATACCGTACGCAATGATGCGACTCGATCAGGTATGGGAGACCTATCGGCGGGCTGAGCAGGGTCCACCTCTCAACCCGAGCACGCCTCCCTCAGAGTTGATTCGGCGACATATCTGGGGATGCTTTATCAACGATCCTTTCGGTGTGTCGGAACGGTACGCGATCGGGATAGATCGGCTGCTATGGGAGTCTGACTATCCACATGCCGATTCGTTATGGCCACGCAGCCGCACGGTCGTCGCATCGTCGTTCGTTGACGTACCAGCACCAGAAGTTCGAGCCATCGTCGAGTCGAATGCTCGTAGTCTCTTTCGGATCTGATGGCTCCGACCCAAGATCACGCGCCGAGGCTAGGAGATGGAGTCCATGAGGGATCATCCGGTAATCATTGAGGCCGCGATAAACGGAGTTAATAGCAAGGATCGAAATCCCCACATCCCGGTGAGTCCGGACGAGGTCACAGCCGACGCACGTCGTTGCCTTGATGCCGGTGCGTCGATCATTCACGCGCACAACGAGGACGTCATGCTCGGGCCTGTTGAAGCGGCCCAGTCCTATCTGAATGCGTGGGAGCCCATCCTCGCCGATTCTCCAGAAACTCTGTGGTACCCGACTCTGACTGGATCGGCCTCCAATCCGGTCGAAGAGAAGTATCGTCACTACTCGCTAATTAAGGAGCGGGCCGACGTCCGGTTTGCCGTCGTAGACCCGGGGTGCACGAATTTCGGTAATCCGGACAAGGACGGTCTGCCAACCGGATACTCGTACGTGAACAGCTATGACGATATTCGCAGCGCGTTCTCGATCTGCGAGCGCCTAGCCCTAGGGCCGTCGATCGCTATCTACGAGCCCGGATTCATGCAGACAGTCCTCGCCTATCACCGAGCAGGGCGTCTACCAGCCGGATCGATGGTGAAGTTCTACTTTGGAGGACCTTGGGGCATGTTCGCCCTCGGCAGGGGAGTCACCTTCGGGCTGTCGCCCACGGCGAACGCACTGCGGGCATACGTCGAGATGGTGGGGGAGACACGGCTCCCCTGGTCGGTGTCGGTATGGGGCGGCGATCTCATGTCCACCGAAGTCCCGGCTCTCGCGCTCGAAATGGGCGGCCATCTCCACGTCGGTCTCGAAGAGCACTTCGACCCCCGTCGGAAACCGACCAATGCCGAGCTGGTTCAAGAGGCCGCTCAACTTTGTCGGGCCGTCGGCCGTCCCGTCGCTTCCTGCGTCGAAGCCGCCGAGATCATTTTCGGCGCTGACGACGGCCACTGCCCAACCTGAAAGGACCCGAGGTCAAAGGAATGCAGTATCGGCATCTAGGACGATCCGGTGCAATGGTCTCGGCCATCGCATACGGCAACTGGTTTACCCACGCCGGCCAGGTGGACGAAAGCACCGCGGTGGCATGTGTGCGCGCCGCCCTTGATGCTGGTATCACGACCTTCGACACCGCCGACATGTACGCGGCCGGGGAGGCTGAATCGTTACTGGGACGTGCGCTGGCGGGCGTAGATCGGGAGGGGGTCGAAATATGCACCAAAGTCTACTTTCCTATGGGTCCCAGACCCAACGATCGTGGGTTGTCACGCAAACACATCGTCGAGGGAGTGAACGCGTCTTTGCGACGCCTTCGTACTGACCATGTCGATGTGTTATATGCCCACCGGTACGACGTGGAATCGCCACTCGAGGAGACCCTGAAAGCGTTCGACGACCTAGTCCGTCAGGGTAAGGTCCATTACATCGGGGTGTCCGAATGGACGGCCAAACAGATCGGAGACGCACTTCGTGTCGCCGATGGGCTTGGTCTCGACCGAATCGTGGTCAGCCAACCTCAGTATTCGCTGTTGTGGCGTGTAATAGACGCGGAAGTCGCCCCTCTCTGCACCGAAGAAGGTATCGGTCAAGTGGTGTTCTCACCGCTCGCTCAGGGGGTGCTCACCGGCAAGTATCTTCCCGGGGCCGCCGTACCGGATGAATCTCGGGCGAGCGCGGCAGGTGGCAGGGATATGGTCGGGTTTCTGCTTCGTGACGACATCCTGAGGCCCGTACAGTCGTTCGTCGCGCTCGCACGCGAAGCTGGGTACACGCCCGCCGTCCTCGCGCTGGCCTGGGTGCTCAAGAATCCCGATGTCTGCTCGGCGGTCATAGGCGCCAGCCGTCCTGAGCAGGTCCAGGAGAACGTGAGAGCGTCTGAAGTAAACGTCGATCAGGACGTCTGGCGTGCCGTAGAGGCGGTCTTAGATCCTGCGGCAGTGCGAGACTCGGGCCTGGTCCACACGCTCGACGAGCGCCCCTAACGGCTCATGATGATGTTTCGGGCTTGAGGCAGTGTCTGCTGGCGGGTGGCATCCCACTTTTCCGAAATACGTCCCGACGGCGGGAAACGTAATCCAGCGGTCCGCCGCGTACTGGGCCGATCGTCGGTGTTTGGTCGGTCCAGCGGGCGGGATCACCTTCGGGCAACTCGAGCTTCGATCCCGCAGGCTCGCTGCGCGGCTCGTGGAAGTGGGGGTCTGCAAGGGAGACAGGGTCGCATTCCTCTTCCCGAATGGACCCGACTGGGTGGTCACGTGGGCCGCGATCGTACGAATAGGTGCCGTCGCCGTCCCTGTGAGTACGTTCTACATGGAAGCTGAGCTCGCTCGATTCTTGCACCATGCCGATGTCCAGTTCCTCGTGATGGATCATAAGTTCGGTCGCCACGACTACGTTCAGAGGCTTTTAGCCGTCGCTCCAGAGCTCGCCACCCAGGCGGCAGGCCGGCTGCGTCTACAGAGCCACCCGCAGTTACGGGCTGTCATGGTTTCGACCAGCTCTGCGCTGTCTTGGGCCATCGGTGGGTTTTGCGAGGACCTCGACAACGGGTTCTCAGCCGTGAGCGACGAGGTCGTGGCCGAGATGGAAGCCGCGGTAACGCCCGCGGATCCCATGATGCTGATGTACACCTCCGGTTCCACAGCCGAACCCAAGGGAGTCTGGCACGCCCATGGCTCGATGACTCGCCACGCGGTCAACTTGGCGGCGATGTCGGCGTGGAGCACCGACCACCGGCTGTGGACGCCGTTGCCGTTCTTCTGGATCGGCGGATTCCACAACACCCTCTACCGGGCTCTTGTGTCGGGAGCGACCTTGTTCACCCAGCCGATTTTTGATGTAGAGGAGGCCATTGAAACGTTCGTGAGGGAACGGATTACCCATATCCTTACATGGCCCGCGATGGCCCACACCTTCATTGAGCACCCGAGTTTCGCGAGCGCAGACCTTGGATCATTGATCGGAGGGTCAGTGTACGACCGGATCCCAGCGCACCTTCGCCCTCCCGATCCGGGCCTCGTGTGCAATTCACTCGGCATGACCGAGACGTGCGGACTTTACAGCTTCTGCACGGTGGACGAAGAGCAGCGGGGGGTTCCGCCGCAATACCGCGGCGCATTCGGCAGACCCGTGCCCGGGATGGACGTGAAAATCGTCGATCCCGACAGCCAACTCGAGATGCGTAACGGTGGTGAAGGAGAAATCGTGGTGAGGGGATACGCGATGATGCTCGGACTCCATCGGAAGGAGCGCCACGAGACCTTCGATCCCGAAGGCTGGTACCACACCGGCGACTATGGCCACTTGCGCGATGGTTGGCTTTTCTTCACAGGCCGGCGATCCGAAATGATTAAGACGAACGGTTCCAACG
>CAZCCS010000257.1:3871-4978 GCA_964497005.1 uncultured Acidimicrobiaceae bacterium
TCTTGAAGCCCTCCCAATCGTGAGGCGTGCCTTCGTCGTCGGTGTGCCCCACCCCACCAGGCTTCAGGATGCTGTGGCGCTCGTAGTTGCCCAAGGAGAGGGCGACGGCGGACCAGCCCAGATTCAGGCTCGCGAGATCCAGGAGATTCTCCGGACGCGCCTGTCCTCGTACAAGGTGCCGCGTCATGTGTTCCAGATTGGCGAGGCAGCGGTTCCGTGGCTGGCGACCCAAAAGCCAGACCGCCGCCGGTTGACCGACCTCGCTACCCAGCTCGTGGCTAATCTCGCACCCGACCACCCCTGAGGAGGTAATACGGGGAGTGTCGCGCCGATAGGCCGAAGGCGTCCGGGCCGGGGTGCGTCAAACTCAAACCGATCCGAGTGGCGCCGTTCCGATTACCTTGCTGCTACGTAGGCTTTCGATCTCTAGGTCGGTGAGACTCAGCTCGCCTTGGAGGACCTCGACGGTGTGCTCCCCAAGGACGGGTGCTGGCCTCCGGTACCAGGGCGAAGGAAACGCATCGCAGCGCAGCGGCCATCCCGGAAATTCATGCCGGCCCATCACGGGATGAGTGACCGGTTCGAAGAAGCGCCGTTCGCGCATCTGGGGGTCCTTGTCGATAAAGCCGGCGGGAACCACGGGCGCGCTCGGAATTCCGGCTTCTTGCAATCCCGCCACGGCTTCTTGAAGGGGGAGCGCTGCGAAGTGACGGTTGAGATAGGAGTCGATGAGATCGTGGGCGGCACGACGACCTTCAACGGTGGCGAGTCTGATGTCGGAGGCCCATGATGGCTCGCCGAGCACCATCGTCAGGGCTGCCCACTGATCGTCGGTGACTACAGCCATTGCTAGCCAGTCCTGGTTGCCGTTGCAGGCGTAAAGCCCTTGCGGAGCGGCCATCGGTCCACGGTTGCCGTGCGGTCCGAGCAGGACGCCGTTTCTCGACCATTCGATCAGCGGCTCCGCGGCGACGTTGAGCGCCACCTCCACCATGGGCACTTCGACGAGTTGACCCAACCCGGTCCGCTGGCGTTGGTGAAGAGCCGCGAGCGCTCCGAGCGCTGCGTGGGTCCCGGCAAATACGTCGCAAGGGCCCGAAGGGATCA
>CAZCCS010000258.1:0-1083 GCA_964497005.1 uncultured Acidimicrobiaceae bacterium
CCGCATCATCGCCAGGATCTCCCGCACCGAAGCGGTCGGCCCGTCCTCGGTGAGGTCCGGCGCGGGCAGGACCTTCGTCAAGTCCCCGGTCGCGCCGCGCAGGTCTAGCTGCTTGAGCATCGACCGTAAGAAGCTGGCGTCGCGGGCGGGGCGTACACGGAACCATGATGGTACCGATATGACTACGCACGCCGAACTGAGTTCCGTGTCCACCGGGCTAGAGGAGCTGGTCAAACGGGTTACCGACATCGCCGACGGGCTCGCCGGCGAGGACCGGGACCTGCTCGGGGCCGATCTCTACGAGGTGGAGCGGACGCTTCGCGCGGCGGAGCGGAGGTTGCGCCGCGTCATCGACGCCGGGCGCTAGCCAGGACCGTCGACGAGGGGCAGAAGTCGTTGAGTACGCAGTCGGGGCAACGGGGCCGGCGCGCGATGCAGACGCGCCTGCCGTGGAGGATCAGTCGCAGGCCGAAGGCGCCCCAGTCCTTCGGCGGAAGCATGGCGGTGACGTCCGACTCGATGCGCACCGGGTCGTCGGACTGGGTCAGGCCGATCAGCCGGGTCAGCCGTGTTACGTGGGTGTCGACGGCCAGGCCCGGCTTGTCGAACGCCACGCTCAGGATCACGTTGGCGGTCTTGCGGCCGACGCCGGGGAGGCTGACCAGGTCGACGATGTTCTCGGGGACCTCACCACCGAAGCGCTCGTCGAGGGCTTTGCCGAGGCCGATGAGGTTTTTGGCCTTGGAGCGGAAGAACCCGGTGGAATGGATGAGCTTTTCCAGCTCGTCGGGGTCGGCTGCTGCCAGGTCCGCCGGCTCGGGATAGCGGGCGAAGACCGCAGGGGTCACCTTGTTCACGTTCTCGTCGGTCGTCTGGGCCGACAGCACCGTGGCTACAAGCAACTGGAACGGCGTGTCGAAGTCGAGGGCGCACAGCTCCTTCGCGGTGCCCGGGTACTCCACCGCAAGCCGCTTGTCGGTCTCGCGGGCTCTTCCCTTGGGCGTGCGCGGCCGTGCCACGTTTCAGAGGTTACGGCCGGGCGTGGGGCTCGGGGCCCCCACGCTTCCGGAGGAGGCCGGGGTT
>CAZCCS010000258.1:1183-4935 GCA_964497005.1 uncultured Acidimicrobiaceae bacterium
CGCTTCCGGAGGAGGCCGGGGTTGGGGTCCCCGGCCGGGTCGGTGTTACGGCCGGTGTTTGCGGCGCGGGCAGCGAGCTGTCCGCAGGCCGCGTCGATGTCGGTGCCCCGGTTGCGGCGGACCGTCGCGTTCACCCCTTGCTCCTCGAGCGTCGCCCGAAAACGCCGCACCGCCCCCGGGTCACTCCCCCTCACCCTGTAGCCCGGTGTGGGATTGAGAGGGATGAGATTGACGTGGGCACCGAGCGGCACTGCCAGCTCCGCCAGCTCGTGCGCGTCGGAGGGCCGGTCGTTGACGCCGGCGATGAGCGCCCATTCGAAGCTGAGCCGGCGGCCCTTGGCGGTCACGTACTGGCGGCAGATCTCCATGAGCGCCGCAAGCGGGTAGCGGCGATTGAGGGGGACCAGCTGGTTGCGCAGATCGTCGTTGGCGGCGTGCAACGACACGGCCAGGTTCACCGGCAGATCCTCCCCGGCCATGCGGCGTATGCCGGGGATCACGCCGACGGTGGACAGTGTCAGGTGCCGCGCGGAGATCCCGAGGTCGTCGTGGATGCGGCGGATGGCGGCCCAGACGTTGTCGTAGTTGGCCATCGGTTCGCCCATGCCCATGAACACGACGTTGGACACCCGCGACGGGGCGGCCGCCCGGCGCGCTGCCACCACCTGCTCGACGATCTCGCCGGCGCTGAGGTGGCGGGTGAAGCCCGACTGACCGGTGGCGCAGAACGAGCACTTCATGGCGCAGCCCGCCTGGCTCGAGACGCACACCGTGGCCCGGTCGGGATAGCGCATCAGGACGGTTTCGACCTGCGCGCCGTCGTGCAGCGACCAAAGCCACTTGACCGTCTGATCCCCCTCGGATCGGGATTCGGTGTCGAGGCGCAGGGCTGGTTGGAGCTTTTTCTCGAGGCGGTTGCGCAGTTGCTGAGGAAGGTTGGTCATCTCGCTCGGCCTGCGCGACTCGGCGTTCAGCCCGCGCCACACCTGCTCCACCCGGTATGCCGGCTGATCGGACAGGACCCGTGCCAGCTCTTCGCGGGTCAGGTCGTAGGGTCCCGCGGCGACCTTCATGCCGATGGCGCGATGTCGCCCACGAACGCCTGGTCGAGGTGGTTGACGACGAACTCGAGGTCGACGTAGAGCTTCACGGCCTTCGCGTTCGTCGCATCCACGTACAGCATCGCCGTGTTCAGCCCGCGGCCGTAGAGGTAGTCGAGGCCGGCGAGGACCAGGCGACGCCCCAGGCCAGGCATCGGTTCGGCGGCCTCGGGGTCGGCCGCGATGACGTAGATCTCACCCAGAGGCGGGTCGGTCTCGGTATGGATCTTGGTCCAGCAGAAGCCGTCCAAGCGGCCGGCGCTGTCCTCGTGCAGAAGGAAACCCTCTGGCTCGAACCACGGCTCAGCCTCACGTTGCTTGATGGTTTCGAGCTCCCAGCCGCCCTGTTCGGGGTGCCAGTGGAACGCCCGGTTATTGACCTGCAGCCACGCCTCTTCATCGAAGCCAACACGGAAGGGTCGGGTCTCCAGCGGCGGGCCTTCCGGTCGCAGCTCCTGCTCGACGGGCAGAGGCCGGCGCATCTGGTAGAGCACCCGTCCCGGCTTCAAGCCGATGGTCGCCGCGAGCTCGGTGTGCGCGGGTCGCGGCTGGTTCACCCACATGTGCACGTGACCGCCGCCCTCGGAGGCGATGATGTTGGCCGCGGCGCGAAGCAGATCGACGGCGATCGTGTTACCGGGAACCCGGTGATGGGGGTCCACCACGTACTCCAGCGCCCAGCTCCCGGCCCCGCCGGAGACCTGGGCGTACCCCACCGGGTGGTCGTGGCCTTCCTCGAGCGCGATCAGGCCGGCGAAGCCCTCCCGACCGCCGTGCACCAGGTCGAGCCAGGCGTGCTCGTCGAGCGCCGCGTGACCGTCCGCCGCTGCAGCCGCGTCGAGCAGACCCTTGACCGCGGCGGCGTCGCCGGCGCGCATCTCGCGCTTGACCTCGATCGTGTGCACCGATGGCAGGGTAGTGGGGCTGGGCCGGTATGGGGCTGGCCCACTACAAGTCCGCTGGCTGTAAAACTGGCTTCATGCCTGCCAACAGGTGGCTCGACCGGACTCAGCCCCAGACCCTGATGATGGCCACGTTGCTGATGTACATCAACGCCGGCCTTTCCATCATCGACGGCGCGGTTCTCTATCCCATCGGAGCCGTGCTTGTCGCCGGGCAGGTCGCCGCCGGTTGGGGCATCGCCAACGAGAAGAAGTGGGGCTACTGGCTCGGGGTTGCCCTGGTCGTCCTACAGCTGGCGTTCATCGTCCTCTACTTCTCTTTCGCCGCGGTCCTGAACCTCCTGTTCTACGGCGCCCTGCTGGCGCTCCTGCTCCACCCTCAGAGTCGTAGCTACCGCAAGATCTGGTTCCACTGACTCCTTCGTTTGCCCCTTCCTTCGCCTGAGCCCCCTGGCCTCCGCACGGCGCCGGCTGGGCGCCGGCCGGCGTGGCCCATAACGGGACCCCGGGGGTAGCCTCGCCCACATGACAACCACGATCGACGGGATCAACGGACTGGAGAAGCTCGTCGGCGAGCACCTCGGCTACAGCGAGTGGCACGAGGTGACTCAGGAGCAGGTCAACCTGTTCGCCGACGCGACCGGTGACCATCAGTGGATCCACGTCGATGTCGAGCGTGCCAAAGCAGGGCCGTTCGGCGGTCCGATCGCGCACGGATACCTCACCCTTTCGCTGGCCCCGACCCTCCTCACCGAGATCATGCGGGTCGACGGGGTGGCCATGGGGATCAACTACGGGCTCAACAAGCTTCGGTTCCCCTCCCCTGTGCCGGTCGGTTCGAAGCTGCGGGCCGGTGCGACCCTTGCCTCGGTTGAGCCGGTGAGCGGCGGTGTCCAGGTGACCTTGAACGTAACGTTCGAGATCGAGGGGGGAAGCAAGCCGGTCTGCGTGGCGGAGATCCTCTTCCGCTACTACTCCTGACCCGCAAGGTGGGCGCTCTCCCCGGCGCCGGTCTTCCAGAGGGGGAGGCCAAGGCGCGCGCCGTGCGGGAGATGTTCGACACAATCGCCCCCCGCTACGACCTGGTCAACCGGGTCATCACGTTCGGTCTCGACCAGGGGTGGCGGCGGGCCACGGTGGCAGCTCTGGGTCTGCCGGCCGGGGCAACGGTTCTCGACCTGGCGTGCGGGACCGGCGACCTCTCGACGCTGGCCCAGCGTGAGGGCTACCGGGTGGTAGGGGCCGATCTGGGCGCCGGCATGCTCGCCGCCAACCATGCCGGGCGACCGCTGATCGAGTCGGACGCCGCCCACCTCGGCCTGGCCACGGCCAGCCTGGACGGTGTGCTGTGCGGCTATGCACTGCGGAACTTCACGGATCTCGCCGGTTCCCTGGGCGAAGCGGCTCGGGTGCTCCGACCGGGCGGGCGGATCGCCGTGCTCGAGGTGGCCGCTCCCCGCAAGGGGATTCTGCGGGCCGGCTACGACGTCTGGTTCCGCCAGGTCGTCCCCCGCATCGGCGGCGTCCTCTCCGATCCCGACGCCTACCGCTACCTCCCCCGCTCCACCGCCTACCTGCCCGACCGGTCCCACCTGCGCCGGCTCTTCCTCGAGGCCGACTTTTCGGTGGTCGGATTCCGGATGCTCCACGGAGGTCTCAGTCAGCTGATCACCGCCACGAGGGCCGGGATGCCCGAGGGGTCAGCCCGGTGAGCGCTCGCCCGTCCCCTCCGCTCCCCCTCCGGTCGGTC
>CAZCCS010000259.1:0-4413 GCA_964497005.1 uncultured Acidimicrobiaceae bacterium
TGGCTTGCTGGCATCGCAGAGCTGCGGGCGACGAATCCTGCCCTCGTGATCGTGGTGTGCACGTTCCGGGCCGACCTGGCTACGAGGTTCCAGGCCTGCGATGCCGGGGCGGATGCCTACCTCGTCAAGCCGGTTAGCGCCCGGGATCTCCGCAGCGCTTTAGACCCCCGGTCGACCGGTCACGCGGCTCATGCGACCAATGGCAATGCGGAGCCGCCGATCACCTTTTCGTAAAGGCCGAGGTGGTCGGCAACCATCCGGTCAGCGGAGAACCGACCAGCCACAGCCTTAAGACATTGGTTTCTGTCGAGGTCCGCAGCGCCGCCTATCGCCCGGGCCAGCATGTCGTCACCGGAACAGACGAAACCGGTGCTGCCGTGGTCGACGATTTCGGGAGCCGCTCCCATAGGGGTGGCCACCACCGGAGTGCCACAGGCCAAGGCTTCTACCATGACCATGCCGAACGGCTCCGGCCAGTCGATCGGGTTGAGAAGACACACGGCGCCACCCAGCAGGGCCGCCTTGTCGGCACCTCCGAGTTCGCCTACGTATTCGATGTCAGCACCCAGGAGAGGCCTGACACATCGCTCGAAGTAGAGCAGCTCGGCGGGTTCGGACATCTTTGCCGCGATCCGCAACGGCATGTCGGCCAGCCGGGCGGCTCGAATGGCCGTGGGGATTCCTTTTTCCGGGCACATCCGCCCCAGGAACATCGCGTAGCCCCCGTCGCCGTCGCCGGCCGGGAAACTCCCGGGGTCCACACCGTGGTGGATAACCGCGGCGAGCGGGATGTCTCTGGCCGTGGATGCCTGATGATGGGAGATGGCGATTATCGGGGTTCCGCTGGCGATCGCCCGGTAGTAGTCGCCCAGCTCGCTTTGAAAAGGGCCGTGGTTGGTGGTCACGACCGGTAGATCCGCGAAGCGATCTGCATAGACGGGACCCACAAGGGTGTGGTCGTGGACGATGTCGGCGTCGGCGTCGATGGCGGCCTGGTAGGCGTGGATGACATGACGCAGCTCCGTCGCAGATCCGCCCTTGCCGACTCCGATGGCTCGGGAAAGCACCGAGGCTCGCGGTACGTCGCAGGTGCTGTCCCCGGTAGTGAACAGCAAGACATCGTGGCCGGCGCGGTCGAGGCCACGGGCGAGGGTATCGAGTACGCCCTCGGTACCCCCGTAGGCAGCGGGCGGGACCGCGACCCACGGAGGGGCGATCAGCACTATTCGCATTGCAGAAGGTTCTCCAGACTTATTTGGGAATGGCCTAGCGACGATCAGATCCGCTCGGCGCATCGCCCGAGCAGCGCGCACACACCCAGTCCGCCGCTGAAGAGGACCCTGGAGGTCCGATAGGGGCCAGGTAGGTCACTTTGCAGGCGGAGCAAGTTATCGGTGGGAAGCGTCGTCGAAGGTCGATATCGGAGTTCGAGCGAGGAAACCCGTGCTTTACGTCACCGTCTCGAGGCTGAGACGGGTGAACTTCCGCGGAGTTTGTGGCTGGGGCTTCCATCGGGAAACCGCCGATCTGCCCTGAGTACGCCAAGGCCTCTGTCACTCAAAGTTGAGTGGCAGAACCCACCCTACACCTTCGGGACCTCACCCGAGTCAGCGCGCAGCGCCCCGCTTTCGCGGAAAGAGGCTGAAGATCAGATCGCCAAACCCTTGCGGACCTCCTGCTTCTCCTTCTTGTCCTTGCGCTTTTCCTTCAGCGTCTTGCCGGACTTCTTCGACGCCACCTTCCGGGGAGACTTGTCTGCCATGTCTACGCCCCCTTTCTTCATGTGAGCCTACTAGAGCCCCTTCGGGAGCGATGTTCAAACTATTCGGCAGCCTCATTAGCAACTCGGGCTGCCTGAAGAAGCAGGTAGTCGCGCTCCCTGAGATTCATGGTGCGGCTCGCCGCAACTCGGTACCCTTCGATGGCGGCTTCACGGTTGCCGTTCATCTCTTGAAGGTGTGCACGAACCGATGCGAGCCGGTGGTGGTCTCCCAGGGAGGAGTCCAGGTCCGCGATGAGGTCCAGCCCGGCAGCTGGGCCATCGAGCATCGCCACGGCCACGGCCCGATTGAGCCGAACCATGGGGTTGCTGGTGAGCCCTTCGAGACGCTCGTAGAGGGAGGCGATGTCGTTCCAACGGGTCGCCTCGTAGGAGGGAGCCTCCGCATGAAGCGCGTTTATCGCTGCTTGCAGGCCGTATTCCCCCATTGGCCCATTCCGGATTGCGGCGGCAGCATGAATCAGACCCTCTGTGATCAGCTCATTGACCCACTTCGAGCGGTCCTGCTCGGAAAGGGGCACCAGCGCACCATCGGCTGTTGTGCGAGCAGCCCGGCGAGCCTCGGACAGCAGCATCAACCCCAGCAGTCCGTCGACTTCGCTTTCGTGTGCCACCGACGCCTGCACCAGCCGGGTGAGACGAATGGCCTCGGCCGCCAAGTCGGGCCGACCTAGCTCGGGGCCGGCGCTCGTTGCGTAACCCTCGTTGAATATCAAATAAAGGACGTGAAGTACCGAACGTATCCTCGCCTGAAAGTCGGAGGCAGACGGGAGTTGGAACGGTTCGTCAATGTCGCGCAGCTTCGCCTTGGCTCGACTGATGCGCTGGGCCATCGTCGTCTCCGGAACTAGGAATGCCGCGGCAATCTCCGAGGTCTTCAAACCGCCGACGGCTCGCAGCGTTAGCGGGATGGCCGCGCCTGGCGTGAGGCTAGGGTGGCAGCAGAGCACCATTAGGAGCAGCGAATCGTCGGCGCCTGGTGCCGGGTCGGGCGGCCGATGCAAGGACCACGACGCTGCAAGATCCTCGCGACGTCGCCGGGCGTTGTCTGCCCGGTATTGGTTGGCCAGTCGCCGGGATGCGACCCGGATTAGCCATGCCCTGGGGTCGTCCGGCTCACCCTGCTCGGGCCAGAGGTGGGCCGCCGCGATGAGGGATTCCTGCACAGCATCCTCGGCACCCGCGAAGTCACCATAGCGACGAACGAGAGCACCGAGGACTTGAGGCGCTAATTCCCTGAGCTGATTCACACTTCTTCTGGCATAGGCGCACCCATAACCTGACGCACCTCGATGTGGTCGCCAATCGGTACTCCTTTGGGTCCTGGTGCGGCAGAGGCCTGCGCGGCGATCGCCAGCGCCCGCTCCAACGACTCAACCTCTACCAGGCGGTATCCGGCGAGCAGCTCCTTGGATTCGGGGAACGGGCCGTCGGTAATTACCGGTACTCCACCAGCGTTGGTGACCGTCTTGGCTGTCTCGGACAGGCCTTGAGCATCGATCAACTCGCCATTGGTGATCAGCTCAGCGTTGAGCGCCTGTTGAAAAGCTATGTGCGCTTCGATGTCTTCAGGTCGCCACAGGTGCATCGGCGTGTTGCAGTTTTCCGCTGGGGAGTAGTGCTGAAGCAACATGAACCTCATCGGTTGTCCCTTTCTTCGTGGGGCGACTCTGCCCCTTCACCCCAAGGTCACTGCAGCCCGGCGATTCTCGACGCATCCACATGAGAAAGCTGGACCGCTATAACAAGTCGGGCTCGGTGGAGAGGATGTAGCCGATCCCCGGAGCGGTTTTCAGGAGGAGTCCGGACTCGTCCCCGAGTTTCCCTCGGAGGCGGTGAACGTAGGCGTGGAGATATTGCGCTTCATGCCTGTAGGCGTTCCCCCAGACGGCAGTGAGGATCATCTGGTGGGTGCACACCTTCCCGGCGTGGGCGGCCAGAAAGGCAAGCACGTCGAATTCTTTCGACGTGAGCTCGAGAGGAGTGTTGCGGAGGTGGGCCGCGTGTTGGACCGTATCGACCGAGAGAGGACCTACGGTCATCAAATCGGGGGCTTGGTCGTCTGGGCCGGCGCGGCGGTGGCGTAGGACGGCTCGGATGCGAGCTTCCAGCTCGGCCATCCCGAAGGGTTTGGTGACATAGTCGTCGGCCCCGCCGTCAAGCGCGGCGACCTTGCGGTCCTCGGTGCCGGTCGCGGAGAGAACGATGATCGGCACGTCGCTCCAGCCTCTCAGACGCCCGCAGACGGTGAGGCCGTCGATGTCGGG
Source organism: uncultured Acidimicrobiaceae bacterium (assembly GCA_964497005.1). Lineage (GTDB taxonomy): Bacteria > Actinomycetota > Acidimicrobiia > Acidimicrobiales > Palsa-688 > DASUWA01. The sequence continues at coordinate 4,048 of CAZCCS010000259.1, forward strand.
TAGGCCGAGATCAAGCACGACCACCTCAGGCGAGGACCGCAAAGCGTGGGCCAATCCCTCCTCCCCGTTGGGTGCGCTGATCACCTCATGTCCAGCGGCACCAAGACCGAGGCGAAGGGCCCGCAGGAGCGCGGGGTCGTCGTCGACGACGAGGACTCGTGCCATCGGCTCTATTGCCCCGGCCCGCTGGCCGCCGCCACGGGCAGGGTGAAGGCGAACCGCGCTCCCCGAGCGGGCGCGTCTTCCACCCAGATCCGCTCTCCGTGGGCCTCGACGAAAGCTTTGGCGATCGCCAGACCCAGCCCGGCTCGGCCACCGGTGTCGAAGCCGACGAAGGTGTCGTACACCGCGTGGCGGTCTGCAGGG
>CAZCCS010000259.1:4423-4933 GCA_964497005.1 uncultured Acidimicrobiaceae bacterium
GGCCCGAGTCCGTGACGCTGATCTCCACCCGATCGGCACTATGGAGGTCCGCCTGCACGGTGATCGGAGTTCCCGGGGGGGCGTGCCGATCGGCGTTCACCAACAGATTGGACAGCACCTGCTCGATGAGGACGTTGTCCGCGCTTACAAGGGGCAGCGACGCGGGGACGATCACCTCCACGTCGCGGTCCTGGAGGGCGGGGCGCAGCACGGACACAGCGGCGGCAACCAGGTCGAGGGTGGAGTGAGCTTGGCATCGAGGTTCGAGCACCCCCGCTTTGATGCGTGTCATGTCCAATACGTCGTTGACGATTCGTGTCAGCCGGTCGGTTTGGGTGTCGATGAGACTGTAAAGCTCGCTGATGTCTGATTCGGAGAGCTTGGAGGTGGGCTCTATGAGGGTGGAGGACGCCACCTTGATGGTCGCGAGGGGGGTCCGCAAGTCGTGCGATACAGCTCCGAGGAGGGCGTTTCGGAGGTGGTCGATCTCCTCGAGAAGTTCGGCGTGAC
>CAZCCS010000260.1:0-4909 GCA_964497005.1 uncultured Acidimicrobiaceae bacterium
GAGCGTGGCCAGCGGGAGCTCTGAGACGTGCCATCCGGCCACGAAGGCCCAGGCCGATATCCGACGGGTCCGCGATATCGGCTTCAGGGCGTTCGCAGTCGATCCGAGTGGCACCAGCTGCCGCAGCGCCGACGAGCCCGGGAACAGGGTCCGGGGCGGTCGACTTCCCTCGTTGCGCATAGCGAAAGATATCGTCCAATCGGGGTACGGTACCTAGCGTGGGGAGGGTCGCAGCCAAGAGCGAAGCATTCCGCGAGCGGGTGGACCGAACCGTACTGGTGCTATTCGCCACAGTCACGGAGACCACGAGCTGGGCGACGACCGCGCTTTTGGACCAGGACGTCGAACGCGCCGACCGGATAATCGCCGAGGACAGGAGGGTGGACGACCGGGTCGAGGAGCTCACCGGCCTCATAAAAGAACGGCTGGGACAGAGCTCCATCGGTACCGACGAGCTGGAGGATCTGATCACCATCCTGCAGATGGCCCCGGAGCTCGAGCGCAGCGCCGACTTGGCTGAGCACATCGCCCAGCGCACCCGCCAGGGGCTCGGCGGGAACATCAGCCCCCGAAGCCGAGGCCTGATCCAATTGATGTGCGACATATGCGTGCGGATGTGGCAACTGGCCAGCCGCGCGTACGGGGAGCGCTCGCGCGACATCGCCTTCGAGATCCAGGACGAAGACGAAGAGCTCGACGTCCTGGCGAGCAGGCTTCTCAGCGAGGGCGCAGCCGAAGGAGTGGATCCGGCTGTTGCTGCTGAGCTGGCGTTGGTTGCACGCTTCTACGAGCGCCTGGGAGATCACGCTGTCAACCTTGGACGGCGCATCTCCACATTGAACGCGCCCAGACGCCTCTCGCCGCTTCGGGTGTTCTCAAGTGGCTCCGGGAGCGGGACGGTCGGATATGAGCGACACGACCGCGGTCGACTTAGGGGAGCTCTCAGGGCGCTCCTGAGAATGCGACTGGTTCCGGCCGACGCCGGCTTTTTCGACCTGTTCAAGTCAGCGACCAGCAACGTGATCGACTGCGCTGAGGCGCTACGAAAGATGCTGTCCGGTTTCGACGCCCTCGACGAGCATTACGACGAGATCCGAACTCTCGAACGCCGGGGCGACCAGATCACCGTCGAGCTGCTACGCCGGCTCGACGCCACGTTCGTCACTCCGTATGACCGCGAGGATATCCACGCGCTTACAGAGGAGATCGACGATGTCGTTGACGACATGTTCTCCACCGCCGAGCTGGTGCACCTCGTTCCCGTGAAGCAGCCGCTCCCCGAGGCGTCCGAGCTGACCGAGGTGCTCACCAGTATGGCCACCGAACTCGACTCCTTGATCGGATGCCTCAAGTCCAAAGAGGGCGCTCGCTTCCGATTGGAGAAGATCGAGAACCTCGAACGCGAAGGCGACGCTGTCTACCGTCGCGGCATGGCTCGTTTGTTCAGCGGGGAGTACGAGGCGCTCGAAGTCTTGAAGTGGAAAGACATCCTCCAGTCCCTGGAAAACGCGGCCAACCGCATCGAGGACGTCTCCGACGTGGTCGAGTCGATCCTGGTCAAGAACGCGTAGGCGGCCCTTACAGTCCCAAGAGGCCGTGCAGGATCAGGTACACGACCCATGCCGAGGCGGCCGCCCCGGGGATGGTCAAAACCCAGGCGAGGACAACTTCTCGGGCCACCCCCCAGCGCACCGCCTTGAGCCGCCGGGTGGCGCCGGCGCCCATAACCGACGAGGCGATCACGTGCGTCGAGGAAACCGGCATCGCGTATCCATACGCCGAGACCAGCAGAACAGCCGATGCCGAAGCCTGCGCGGCGAAACCGCGGGGCGGGTCAAGCGGGGTGATCCTGGAGCCCACGGTCCTGATGATCCTCCACCCGCCGGCGAGGGTCCCCAGGCCGATGGCGACGGCCGCGGTCAGGATCACCCACACCGGAACGTGGAAGCGACTGAGGTGGCCGCTCGCCACCAGCGCCAGCGTTATGACCCCCATCGTCTTCTGCGCGTCCTGGGTCCCGTGGCTCCATGACATCGCAGCGGTCGACAAGAACTGAGCGTGCCGGAAGTCCCGGTTCACCGGGTCGGGGCGGTGCCGGCGGAACAACCAAAGGATCACTATCACGGTGATGTAACCCAGACCGAAGCCGATCAGAGGGGAGACGGCCATCGGAACGACGACCTTGTTCAGTAAGCCGTCCCACTTGACGGTGCCTGCGGATCCGATAGCGGCGCCGACCAGGCCTCCGATGAGCGCATGAGTGGAAGAGGATGGCAACCCCAGTCTCCAGGTGAAGAGGTTCCAGAGGATGCCGCCGACCAGCGCGGCGAACACGATCGTCAACGCCGCAGACCCATGTGGGGTGGTGATGATCCCGTTCCCGACCGTGGAAGCCACCTTGGTCGAGACGAGCGCACCGATAACGTTCAAGCCGGCCGCCAGACCGAGGGCGGTGACCGGTCGCAGCGCTCGAGTAGCGATTGATGTGGCGACCGCGTTGGCGGCGTCGTGAAAACCGTTGGTGAAGTCGAACGCCAGCGCCACTGCCACGAGAATGACCAGACCGAGGATGTTCATGATCGAAGTAGGTGCCGGGGACGAGCGCGGCGGCCGGCGGGGCCGAGACGATAGCGGCGCACCTGTTTGCGTGGCGACCCGCGGTGTGCCACACTGACCGGCGTGAGCACCAAGCTCGTCCTCGTACTCATCACCTGACGCACGCGCCTACCTGCGCGTGCGTTGACCGACCTCCCGAACCGGGAGGTCGTTTCAATTTCCGACCCGCTGCCGAAACACGCCGTCCCTCCTCCCCCGATCGAAAGCACGAGACCGCCGATGAAGATGACAGGAGCCCAGGCTCTCATCAAGAGCCTTGAGATGGAGAACGTCGAGGTCGTCTTCGGGCTGCCCGGCGGTTGCATCCTTCCTGCCTACGACCCGATCCTCGACTCGCCGATCCGCCACATCCTGGTCCGCCATGAGCAGGGCGCCGGCCACATGGCTGAGGGGTACGCCCACGTGACCGGGCGCCCCGGAGTCGCCATGGTGACCAGCGGGCCGGCTGCGACCAACCTGGTGACCCCCCTCTGCGACGCGTATATGGACTCGGTGCCGATGGTAGCGATCACCGGGCAGGTCAGCCGTCCAGTGATCGGCACCGATGGGTTCCAGGAGTGCGACACCGTCGGGATCACCCGGTCGGTCACCAAGCACAACGAGCTCATCATGGATCCTGACGAAATCCCCCTGATGGTTCGCCAGGCCTTCCACCTGGCCACAACCGGCCGCCCGGGCCCGGTCCTCCTCGATGTTCCCAAGGATGTCCTGCAGGCGGAGGTGACCTGGTCATGGCCGACCGACGACGAGGTCGCGGCTTCGCTTCCCGGCTACAAGCCCACCATGAAGGGCCATCCCAAGATGATCAAGGAGGCTGCCCGGCTGATCAGCGAAGCACGGCAGCCGGTGATCTACGCCGGCGGGGGGATCCTCAAGTCCCGCGCCGCAGAAGCGCTGCGGGAGCTGGCCGAGAGGACGGGGATACCGGTGGTCACGACGCTCATGGCCCGCGGCGCTTTCCCCGATGACCACCCGCTCTGTCTCGGCATGCCAGGCATGCATGGCAACTACACCGCGATCACGGCGATGCAGAAATCCGATCTGCTCATCGCGCTCGGGACCCGTTTCGACGATCGGGTCACCGGGAGGGTGGCCACGTTTGCCCCCGACGCCAAGATCATTCACGTCGACATCGATCCGGCTGAGCTCGGCAAGATCCGCCGGCCGGATGTGCCGATCGTCGGCGACTGTCGTCAGGTGATAACCGAGATCGTCCGAGCCCTCGACGCCCACCAAGGGACCGACCGGGCCGAATGGCGAAGCCAGATCTCCGGATGGCAGGAACTGTTCCCGCTTCACTACGACCCTCACGTCGAAGGTGATGCCCTCAAGCCGCAACACGTCATGGAGGTCCTGCGGGACCAGGCTCCCGAAGGCACGATCCTCGCCTCCGGAGTCGGCCAGCATCAGATGTGGGCGAGCCAGTACTGGAAGTTCAACGAGCCGTACACGTGGGTGAACTCCGGCGGTCTTGGCACCATGGGCTTCTCCGTGCCCGCGGCGATCGGGGCGAAGGTCGGCCGCCCCGACCGCACGGTTTGGGCGGTCGACGGCGACGGCTGCTTTCAGATGACCGCCCAGGAGTTAGTCACCGCGTCGAGCGAGCGGATCCCGGTCAAGGTCGCGATCCTCAACAACGCCTACCTGGGGATGGTCCGCCAGTGGCAGGAGATGTTCTACGAGGAGCGCTACAGCGAGGTGTATCTCTCGCCTGACCTGCCCGACTACGTCAAGTGGGCAGAGGCGATGGGCTGCGCCGGCTTCCGGGTCGAGTCGCCCGAGGAAGTCGAGCCGGTCATCGCCAAGGCGAACGCGATCGACGACCGGCCCGTGGTCATCGACTTCCGCACCGACTCACGCGAGAAGGTTTTCCCGATGGTGCCTGCCGGCGCGTCGAACGACGACGTCGTCGTCCATCCGTCCCAGAAGCCGGGCGGAGAAAGACTGGTTCAGTGAAAGATCTCAACCACCAGACGCTGTCGGTGCTGGTCGAGAACCGGTCCGGCGTGCTCGCGAGGATCAGCGGGCTGTTCGCCCGTCGCGGTTTCAACATCATCTCCCTGGCCGTGGCACCGTCGGACGACGAGCGCTTCAGCCGGGTCAACATCGTGATCGACGTCGAGGAGACCTCTGTCGAGCAGATCACCAAGCAACTGTTCAAGCTGGTCAACGTCGTGAAGATCACGGAGCTGCACCCCTCCGACTCGGTGGAGCGGGAGTTGCTCATGGCAACGGTCGCGGCCGGGCCGGATCGGCGGGGGGCGGTGATCGAGCTCGTCGGGGTGTTCGAGGG
>CAZCCS010000261.1:0-4860 GCA_964497005.1 uncultured Acidimicrobiaceae bacterium
ACCGCCTCCGAGACCTCGCCTCGCAGGAGGTCAGAGCATGTTGTCCACAGCTCCTCCACCAGCGTCACTTGGTCTTTATGCCTCCCACCGGTCCGACATCCACAAGATGATCCACAAGTTGTGGAGAACTCGGCCATTGCGGACAACGTTTCGCTTGGGTGCGAAACGCGCCCTCTTGGGGAAGAAAGCCGTTCTCCGGCCCCCGTTCAAGTAGGGGACAAGAACGACCACGGTAGCAGCTAGTAGCGGGGCCTTCGCCGGGCGGCTCGGGGGGTGCCCGGCCGGTTTTCCTAGGCCTGGAGGCGGAAGATCAGGGTGCCGCACAGGCGGGTCGAACCGAGCCGGTTGACCAGCCGGGAGTAGGTTCGCGCCAGGACCTTCAGCCGGTCGGGGAAGTAGGTTTCGAACATCCCGGGCTGCTCCAGCCCCCGCACCTCCATCGCCTTGAAACCGGCGGCCGCCGCGCAAGACGAGAGCGACCGCACGCTGTTCATCCGATACCGGACCGGGGAGTGGTAGGCCTCGATCAGCTCGCTCGGGCGGACCCGGTGGAGGAGCCAGTCTTCGACACCGACCCGGGTCGCCGCAGCGCTGATCAAACCGAAGTAGTGCCACAGGTTCGGGGTCACCCCGAAACACGAGCCACCGTCCTTGAGCAGCGAGCGAACCCCGGTCAGGAACTCCACCGGATGCTCGACGTGCTCCACCACGTAGAGGCACACGGCCAGGTCGAACAGCTCGACTCCGGCTCGCCCGGAAGCGGCGAACTGCTCGACGGTCGCTGCGTGGGCGTCATCCAGCCAGGGTCGGTCCAGGACGCTGGTTGAAGGGTCGACGCCGACCATCCACTCGGCATGGGGTCGTAAAAGACCGGCGAAGTCGTAGAACGAGCCCCCTCCCCCCACATCGAGGACGCGCCTGGGCGCTTTTGTCTCCGCGAGGATCCACGCCATCAACTCGTCGAACTGGTTGGTGGTGGGAGGGAGTCGCTCGAGGCGGGTGGGGACCCGGTCGGGCATTCCTTGTTCTCGTCGTGTGATCAGAGAGCGTTTCGGTGTCACAGGTGACGTTTATCTTCGTCGACGAGATGAGTGCCCCCAGACATAGACCCGTTATCCCCGTACGTTCACGCTTTGTCCCCCTGCAATTCACAGGGTTTCGGGTCTGGTTCCCCACAGACCGTGCGTAGTTAGGTAGTCGTCCCATGGTGCAGGCGATCGATGATGCTCGCAGGCGCGGGCGGTCGGCGGGATCGAGAGTCCCTCCGCACAACCTCGACGCGGAACAGTCGCTTCTAGGAGCGATGCTGCTGTCGCGCGACGCGATCGCCGCAGCAGTGGAGTTCTGCCGATCGGAGGACTTCTACAAGCCGGCGCACTCGCACGTCTTCGACGCCATCACCACCCTGTACAGCCGCGGCGAGCCGTCGGACCCGGTCACCGTGGCCGACGAACTCAGCCGAGCTGGGCTTCTCGAGGCCGCCGGCGGGTTGCCGGCGCTGGTCGGTCTGCAAGCCGACACGCCGGCCACCACCAACGCCAGCCGGTACGCCCGCATCGTCGAGGAGCACGCCCTGCTCCGCCGGCTGATCGGGGTCGCCGGCGAGATCGCCGAGATGGGCTACAGCGTCCCCGAGGACGTGACCGCGGCGGTGGATCAGGCGGAAGCGATGGTTTTCGACATCGCCGAACGCCGGGTGACCGACAGCCTCAAGCCGTTGCAGAGCCTCTTGATGGCGAGCCTCGACCGGCTCGAGAGCCTTTACACGCGCGGCGAGATGATCACCGGGGTGCCCACCGGATACATCGACTTGGACGAGCGGTTGTACGGGCTCCAACCCTCGTCACTGGTAATCGTCGGCGCGAGACCGGCCATGGGAAAGGCGCTCGCTCTGGACACCCCTATCCCGACGCCTGGCGGTTGGACGACGATGGGCTCGATTGGAGTGGGGGACCAGGTTTTCGACGAGTCAGGCCACCCGAGCGCGGTGACCTATACGTCGCCTGTCTACGAGGGGCGGGTTTGTTTTCGGGTCGAGTTCGACGACGGGTCGAGCCTCGTCGCCGATGCCGACCATCAGTGGCTGGCGTATGACTCCAAGGGCTCGAGGGTGGTTACCACTCAGCAGATGCTCGACGAAGGAGTCCACTCTGGTAGCGGAGCCGGGTGTCGGTGGCACGTGCCCGTCAGCGAGCCGCTCGAGCTCGGCCATCGCGAGCTGCCGTACGATCCTTACCTCCTGGGGTGCTCGCTCGGCGGAGGGCGTAGCGACCGTTCATGGATGACGATCGACGGCAAGGTCGAGCGGATACCGGCTGCATACCTGAGGGCTTCGTACAAGCAGCGCCTTTCCCTTCTCCAAGGGCTTTTCGATGCTAAGGGTCGCGAGAGCCTCCAAGGTGAGGCCGAGCTTTGCCTCCCGGACCGTCGGCTGGCTGGGCAGGCGCGCGAGTTGGTCTGCTCGCTCGGCCACAAGCCGTGCCAATTGGAAGAGCTGCGGATTCGTCACTCGGATGGCACGACGGCTACGGCTTGGCGGCTCGCGTGGACTGCCTCGGATTCGGCACTTCGACCCGCCGCGAATCACACCGGGCGGTCCGTAACAGCTATCCGTCGAGTCGAGTCCGTTCCTGTTCGCTGCATATCTGTTGACTCGCCCTCTCACCTCTACCTGGCCGGCGAGTCGATGATCCCCACCCACAACACCTCTTTCGCGCTTGGCATGGCCGCGCACGCCGCGGTCGAGGCGAGGGTGCCGACATTGGTGTTCTCGCTCGAGATGGGCCACGAGGAGATCACCCAGCGTTTGCTCGTCTCCGAAGCCCGGGTCGACGCAGGCCGCATTCGCAACGGGCGTCTCGCTGAGGCGGATTGGCCGAAGATCAGCCAGGCGGTGGCCAGGTTGAGCGACGCCCCGTTGTTCATAGACGACAACCCAAATCTCACCGTCATGGAGATCCGGGCGAAGGCCCGCCGGCTCAAGGCGAGGGAGGGAAGGCTGGGCCTGATCATCGTTGACTACCTCCAGCTGATGTCCAGCCGGAGCACCGCGGAGAACCGGCAGTTGGAGGTTTCTTCGATCAGCCGGGGATTGAAGGTGCTCGCTCGTGAGTTGGAAGTCCCGGTTGTTGCGTTGTCGCAGCTCTCCAGGAACCTGGAGATGCGTGCGGACAAGCGGCCTGTGCTTGCGGACCTTCGCGAGTCCGGGTGTATGCCGGCTTCCACTCGGTTGTTGCGAGCTGACACCGGGGAAGAGGTCACACTCGGAGAGCTGGTTCTTTCTCAGGAGCAACCGCTCGTCTGGGCGCTGGACGACCGGACGTGGAAGCTCGTGCCCAGCCGGCTGGTCAAGACATTTCCGTCCGGAATCAAGCCGGTGTATCGCTTGCGCCTCCGATCTGGTTACGAGGTTGAGGCAACCGCCAACCACAAATTCCGGACGATCGGCGGTTGGCAGCGGCTGGACGAGATTGCTGTTGGCGACCACCTGGCTGTCCCGCGGCAGGTTGGCGAACCTGTCGGGTCGTCCGCGCAGTGGTCGGATGACGAGCTGATCTTGCTCGCACATCTATTGGGTGACGGCTCAATCGGACCTAACGGAGTCAAGTACGCCACAGCCGATCCTGCAAACAAGGACGCAGTCGAATCGACGGCTCGCCGTCTGTTCGGGATCGAGGTAGCCGGCAAGAAGCAGAAGAACACTTGGCTGTTGTGGTTGCCTTCGCCGGTGCGCCTGACACACGGCAAGTATCACCCGGTCAGGAACTGGCTGGAACCTCACGGACTATGGGGAAGCCGGTCGCACGACAAGTTCATTCCGGAGTCGGTCTTCGGCCTGGGTGATCGACAGTTGGCTCTTTTCCTTCGACATCTTTGGGCTACGGATGGATCCATCACGATCAGCCGCAACGGGCGTGGGCCCGTTGTCCGGGCTTACTACGCGACCACGAGCAGGAGGCTTGCTGACGGTGCACGCCGCTCCCTTTTACGGCTTGGTATTCGATCGCGGGTAAGCCCGGCACGGAAGGTCGGTTACAGGATCTGCTGGCAGGTGCAAGTCACCGGGAAGCCGGACTTGGAGACCTTTCTTCGCCGTGTCGGATGCCATGGGCAGCGAGGCGAGGTTGTCGAAGAAGCGCTCCGTCGGTTAGAGCAGACCCAGGCAAATCCGAACGTGGACCTGATCCCCCATACTGTCGCAGCGCGGGTCAAACAAGCTTTGGCCAAATCAGGAATTACCCACCGACAGTTGGCTGCCGCTCTTGGCGAGGGTTACTGCGGCTCCTACTTGCTCGGCAGCGACGACCGGCCCCGCCGCTTCTCTCGTGACCGTCTGCGGACCATGGCCGAGACATGCGGGGATAGCGAACTCGCAGCACTTGCTACGTCGGACGTTTTTTGGGACGAGGTTGTAGAGATAACCCCTGTTGGTGCGATGCCGACGTTCGACGCCACAGTTGAGGGAACTCACAACTTCATCGCCAACGGGATCATCGCCCACAACTCGCTCGAGCAAGACGCGGACGTGGTCATGTTCCTTTACAGAGATGAGATGTACAACCCCGAGTCCGCCGACCGGGGCACGGCGGAAGTGATCGTGGCCAAGCACCGCAACGGGCCGACCGGCAAGTGCCAACTCGCCTTCTTGGATCACCACACCCGGTTCGCGAATATGGCCCGCGTTTAGCGAGGCTTCGATCCGCAGCACTAGCCGTACTCGGCACGGTCGCAGCGACCGCCACCCGAAACAACCTCCCGAACACCCCCCGGTCCTCGACACATACAGCAATCGCTACCGCGACGACCCGCTGGCGGATTGATCCCTCCGGTCGATGCAACAGCCGGGCGACCTGCTCGACT
>CAZCCS010000262.1:0-4859 GCA_964497005.1 uncultured Acidimicrobiaceae bacterium
CGCGTGCTCCCTTGGGCGTGAGCTTCGGCCGGTCACTCGTCTCGTCGACCACGGACCGATGTTAGCAAGATTCTGAGTTTGACAACCCAGTCCCGGCCTGTCAGAGTGAGTCATACAACCCACTTTGGAGCGCGAGAGGACGACATATCGAATGAGTGACCTGCAGGGCAGGACGGTGCTCATCACGGGCGCCAACGCCGGGATCGGGAAGGAGGTGGCCCGGCAACTGGCATCACGTCCTGAGATTGCGCGGATCTACCTGGCATGCCGGAACAAAGATCGGGCGATAACGGCAATGGCGGAACTCGAAGCGGCGACCCGCCGACCTATCTTCGACATCGCTCTCATGGATGTTGCCGACATGGCTTCGGTCCGCAACGGCCTTGGGGCCATTGACGGGTCCGTCGACGCGCTGGTCATGAACGCCGGCGTCATTGGCCCGCACTCGATGGGCTTGACCGCTGACGGGGTCACGACCGTGTTCGCGACGAACGTCCTTGGCCACGTCGTCCTCCTCGAAGGACTCCTCGCCGAGGGGCGGCTCGGCGAGGTCGCGGTCTTCGCCGGAAGTGAAGCAGTCCGCGGAGTTCCGAAGTTGCGAATGAAAGGGCCATCGTTCGTCTCAACCTCAGCCGACGAACTCGCTACCGTCATCGACGGCAGCTACTTCGCGAACAGAAAACCCGACTTCAACCTCGCTTTCGCGCAGGCCAAATACATCGGCGCCCTGTGGATCGCCCATCTGGCCCGCCAATATCCCGACCTCCGCTTCATCACCGTGAGCCCCGGGAACACCACCGGCACCGGAGCCCCGAGCGACCTTCCCCTACCGATGCGGGTAGCCGCCAAGTACGTCATGCCCGCCCTCGGTTTCGCCCACAAACTCGACGTGGGCGCGAAGCGGCTCGTCGACGGCGTCACCGACCCGACCCTGTCGAGCGGCGTGTTCTACGCCAGCGCCGCCAACAAGTTGAAGGGTCCGATGGTCAACCAAGCAGACTTCCTCCCCGACCTGGCCAACCCGTCGTTTCAGGACAACGCCAACGAGGCCATCCACCGCTTCATCTCATGACGGCGCCTCGCCCCGGGGACCCGTTCCACCTCGACCTGGGCGGGACTGCGATCGCGGGCCACTACCTCGAGGTCGATCCCCCGCACCGCCTAGTGATCGGATGGGACCTTCCACGAAGCGACGACGGGACGCCGCCATCCGCAACGGTTGAGATCACCCTCACGCCGTCAGGTGGCGGCACAGATGTCACGGTCCGCTTGTCCGGCCTGAGCGCGGACGATGCCGCCTTCCATCAGCAGCTGTGGGCCCGTCACCTTGACCAGATTGCAGCTGGCTTCGCCGGCCGCGAACCTCGAGGCGACGTCGGGTTGCCCTCGAGACCTCGAATCGATTGAGGCGTTCGGTGACACTCTTAGCCGGCACTCGGCGGCCTATGCCGCCGACCCGCGCAAGATAACCCGCGACAAGACCGTCGCACGGCCGAACGTGCACCGCGAGCCGGCTCGAGTCGTTCAGCACGACTGCCTGATCCACGCGCAGTCCGCGTGCGGCGGCCACCGCATCGCGCACTGGCGCCGCCAGCGGAAGTCCGAGGCGTGCACGACCGCACTCTAAGGAGCCACTCAACTCCGTCGGTGCAGACGCCAGCGCGGGCGTCCCACTCGTGCCGATCGGGGACGGCTTAAGTGCGCGCCCCAGGATCCGTGTCCCTCGACAAAATGCCTGCGCATGCGGTGATAGCAAGATCGGTACGATCCGGACGTGTCCGGCTCCAACTCCATTAGGGTCGCCGGCCCAGCCGACGCAGATGCGGTCGGGCGGCTGTTACATGACTTCAACCGCGAGTTCGATGAGCCGACGCCCCCTCCGGCCGCGCTTTCCGAGCGGATCAGGCGCCTAATGGATGTCGGAGACACGGCCGTGATCCTTGCGGGCCAGGAGCCTGATGGTGTCGCAGTTCTAAGGTTCCGCATGGCTATCTGGAGCAACGGTCTGGAGTGTTACCTCGCCGAGCTCTATGTCGTTCCGCAGCAGAGAGGTCGGGGTCTGGGTCGGGCGCTAATGGAAGCGGCCATCGAACACGCCCGGGAACGCGGCTCCGACACGATGGATATCGCTGTCGACGAGCCGGACGTCGCAGCTCGAGCCCTCTATGAGAGTCTCGGGTTCTCGAATCGGAGCGGCGGCGGCGATGGTCCCCTCATGTACGTCTACGAACGGGAGCTGTGAGCGGCCTCGTGTGGTGTGTTGGTGATCGATGAGCCTGGTAACCCGCGGCCTGCTATCTCTCACTTATCGAAGTTAACTAGGGGTATCGCAGCGGCGAAAGCTGCAAAAACTTGGGGGAATTGGAATGCTTGGCGGTGAAAGGGCTTCGGCATGCTCACCCGACGTTCTTTTCTTCGCATGGCCGGAGCCGGTGCGGGCTTGGCCGCCATCGGGGCCGCGGTACCAGCTCTGGCCGACACGTCCCCCATAGGCGGAGCGGCTCACCTCCCGACCGCGTCGGAACTGGGCATCGATCACGTCGTCATCCTGATGCTGGAGAACCGGTCCTTTGACCACCTCTTGGGCTGGTTGCCAGGCGCCAACGGGAGCCAATCCGGCGCCTACCAGGCTCTGGATGGGCTGTGGTATCCGAACTACCACTTGGCCCCGGACTTTCAGGGATGCGGCTACAGCGACGCCGACCATTCCTGGGAGGGCTGGCTGATCGAATACGACGGCGGCCGTTGCGACGGCTTCCTGAAACGCCCGGGGGCGTTCTCCAGCAGCACGCACGCCGCGGCGAACACCTTCCCGATCGGTTACTACACCGCTAAGGACATCCCCGTCCTTGCGGCACTCGCCCGCAACTACTCGGTGCTCGACCACTACTTCTGCGCCATCGCTGCGGAGACGTACCCGAATCGTTTCTACCAGCACTCGGCTCGCACCGACCGGGACCACAACAGCGGCGGCCCGAGCGTGTCCACCCTTCCGGCCATCTGGGATCAACTCTCCCCGCTACCCGGGCCAGCTCTCCCCGGTGGGCAACCGACGGGCGCCTACTACTTCCAGGACGCTCCCTTCCTCGCCCTGTGGGGCCAGAAGTACGCCGAGTTCGTTCGGCCGTACTCGCAGGCGACCCCGGTCCCGGCCACGGGCGTGATCGACGGCACTACCCTGCCCCCGATCACGATCCCCCCTCAGGGCGAAAGCTTCCTCGACGCCGTTCGCAACGGGACTCTCCCCAACGTGGCCTACGTCGATCCATCCTTTGTGGACGAGGGCGCCGGCACTTCGGACGACGACCATCCCCTGGCCGATGTTCGCCTAGGTGACAGAGTCATGGCGGACGTCTATCACGCCCTCGCCGACGCCGGCCTTCTCCACCGGACGATCCTCGTAGTCACCTTCGACGAGTGGGGCGGCTTCTACGACCACGTGTCTCCCCCCACCGTGATCGATGACACCGATCCCAATGCCGTTTCCCACACTGGCAACGTGACGACGCTCGGCCGGACCCACCCCAACTACGGTCAACTCGGCTTTCGGGTCCCATGCGTCGTCGTTTCGCCGTTCGGCCGTGCCAGCGTCGTCCATGGGGGCCCGTACGAGCACACCTCGTCTCTAGCCATGATCGAGTCGCTGTTTGGCCTGCACCCGCTGACCGCCCGGGATGCCCACGCCAAGAACCTCCTGTCGGCGCTCGATCTGAGTCACCGACGCGGTGACGATCCAAGCTCCCAGATCCCGACCGCCCTCGATGTCCCCGGACCCGCTGTCGGGGCGGTCGCGGCGTGCGGGACTCCGTTCACCACGCCCTCGGTGTCCCCGAGGCCCGTCCCACACTGAGAGGCCGCAGCCACTGAACGGCCGGGATCGATGTTCCAGGGCGCCTAGCTTTGTACACCGTGACTTCGCGATTGGGGGGTAAGGCCGGGATCGTGGTAGGCGCCGGGCAGACACCTGGTGAGACGGTCGGGAACGGGCGCGCCGCAGCCGTCCTGTTTGCACGCGAGGGCGCCCAGGTGCTGTTGGTGGATCGCCGGCTGGACTCGGCTGAAGAGACGGCAGAGATGATCCGAGCCGAAGGGGGAGAAGCCGAGTGTGTCAAGGCGGATTGGACGAGTCGAGCAGATTGCGCCGCGTTCGCCGCTGCGTGCGTCGAGTCGTTCGGCAAGATCGATTTCCTCCACAACAACGTCGGGATTGGTGTCGGTGACGCCGACCCGCTTCGGCTCGACGAGGAAGCCTTCGACCGCATACTGAACGTGAACCTAAAGGGATGCCTCCTGTCTTGCCAGGCCGTCGTGCCGCTTATGAGAGAGCAGGGCAGTGGGAGCGTGGTGAACGTCTCGTCGTTGGCTGCAGTGGCGTCTACTCCATTGACCGCCTACAAGATCTCCAAAGCCGGGGTCAACGCGTTGGGGCAGTCGCTGGCCATGGCGAACGCGCGTCACGGTATCCGCGTGAACACGATTATGCCTGGGCTCATGGATACGCCCATGGCCATCGAAGCGACGACCGAAGCACAGGGTATGACGCGTGACCAGGTGCGCGAATTTCGCAATCAGCTTGTACCCCTACGGCGCAAGATGGGCACCGCGTGGGACGTAGCGTACGCCAGCTTGTTCCTTCACTCCGATGAAGCCGGCTTCATCACCGGCGTGATCCTGCCGGTCGACGGTGGGCAAGCCGCCCGCATCGGCTGAACGCCCATCTCAGCATCCGGAGAGCTCCGTCGCGCATCACACGATGGCGCAGTGCTGGAATATCGTCGCATATGGTCAGTCGTCCCGCCGGTCCCCGAATCCTCCCACTTCCTGCTGCGGAAAGGACACCGTCTGCACAGGCGCTGCTT
>CAZCCS010000263.1:0-306 GCA_964497005.1 uncultured Acidimicrobiaceae bacterium
GCGAATGCGACCGCTACATCCATCAGCGATAATGCTACGGCCACGGCGGACACCGTCGCTCTGACTCCTACCCCGTATCCGCCCTATACTGAGAGCAACCCGCCGTCGGGAGCGAATTTTTCCGAAGCCGCTCAGCAGGTCAAGTGGCAGACGATGTTCTGGTCCCAGACCACTCGGACGACCTAGCGGTCTGGCGACGGCGACTCCCTTGGGGCATCGCGACGATTGGTTTGTTCGTGTGGATCGAACTCGCTTCCCCCTATTACGCGTCGCTTACCAGCGAGGGACTTGCGTTAGCGATCATCT
>CAZCCS010000263.1:316-4840 GCA_964497005.1 uncultured Acidimicrobiaceae bacterium
CCGCTTTCGCCACGTTGGGAGCCCTGATAGCAGGTCTGCTTCTGGCTCACGGCGTCCCCTTCCTCCCGGCCGCGCTCATTGGCGCGGCCGCCTCGTGCGGGATGGGCCTCCTGGTCGCGCTCCCATCACTCCGGCTGGATGGTCTTTGGCTGGCGCTCTCGACGTTGGCAGCCGGATTCATGGCCGACGAGATGCTCTTCCAGATACCCGCAATACAGGGGAACGGTTCGGGACGACCGGTCGGCCGACCCGTGCTGGGCCCCTTCAACTTCAACAACTCGACGACATACGCGGTCCTTCTCCTTGTCGTATTCGGATTCGTCTCAGTCTTGGTGCGCAACCTCATCCGATCGCCAACGGGGCGGTTGATGGGTGCCGTCCGGTCGTCGCAAGTAGGTGCAGAGACCTCTGGGGCGTCAACCGTCATACCGAAGCTGGTGTTGTTCGGTGCCTCAGCGACAATTGCTGGTTTCGGTGGCACGCTCTTGGCGGCGAGCAACTACCGGATAGACCCGCTGGACTACCCGACGACTATCGGAATGGTCTGGATCGCCGTCATGGCCGTGTTCGGCACTCGCCGGATCGGGAGTGCCATGATCGCCGGCCTCCTATACGTCCTATTCCCCCAGCTTCTGCTGCGCGTCACCAACAGCACTCTCTTGCCGACCATTCTCTTCGGCTTGGGTGGAATCAGCCTTGCCCGTAACCCCGACGGGATCATGGCGCTTTACGGCGGCATGCTTCGAGTTAGACGGGACCGGCGCCGCCGACCGCGGTCGAGCCCCGACGGTACCGTTGCTGCCTCGGTGAGTCCTGTCTCCCACGCAAGGCCGAATTCTCGAGCGCCGTCCGAAATACAGGCTGTTGCGGCACTTCGACTCCACGGCATAAGTGCTGGTTACGAAGGTGTTCAGGTGCTGCACGAAGTCGACCTAGTGGTGCCCGAGGGCAAGTTGGTACTGATCGTGGGCCCCAACGGTGGTGGAAAGTCAACGCTCTGCGCGGTGGCCGCGGGACTTCACGAACCGACAGCAGGCCGAGTCATCTTTGATGGCCGGGATATCACAGAAAGGCCCGCGCACGACCGCGCGGCGCTCGGTCTGCTGCTTGCCCCAGAGTATCGGGGGGTATTCCCCGGGCTCACCGTCGAGGACAATGTGGCGGTCTGGGTCGACGAGCGTAAATCGCGCGAGGCCGCGTTGGCCCGATTCCCCGTACTCCTGGACCGGCGTCGCCAGATCGCCCAGCTCCTCTCGGGCGGTGAGCAGCAGATGCTGACGTTGGCCCCGTTGCTCGAGCGTGTGCCGAAACTACTCGTAGTAGACGAACCGTCTCTCGGTCTCTCCCCGCGAGCGTCTCAAATGGTTCTTTCGACGTTGGCATCAATGCGGTCCAGCGGTACGACGATCTTGTTGGCCGAGGAACAGGCGCGCGGTGCTCTCGCCATAGCCGACTACGTCGTGGTGCTGGAGCTGGGTCGCGTGACATGGGAAGGTCCCGTTTCGGAGTTCGGCGAGGATCTCGCTCGAGAGATCTACGTCGGCAAATCGGGGGTCCGGTGATCGAGGACTTGGTTAGCTCAAGCGGGTATCACGGGGTTAGCTCAGATCCGACTCTGGAGCTGAGAAACGTGTCGGTCCTCTTCGGCGGAATCCAAGCGCTCGACGACGTCTCCGTCACGGTCAGGAAGGGTGAGATCCACGGGTTGATGGGCCCGAACGGTGCTGGGAAGACCACTCTGTTCGACGTTGTTTCAGGCGTCCGACGCCCGACATCCGGAACTGTCATTTTGAATGGCACTGACATCAGTGACTGGTCCGCTGTCCGAAGGTCACGTCACGGTCTGCGTCGAACGTTTCAACGCGTCCAGATCTTCGGCCGTCTCACGGTCGCGGACAACATTCTGCTCCCGCTGGAACAGGATGGCGGGGGAGGAGGAGTCCTTGCCGACCTGCTGGCGCTTCCAGGGCGGCGACGACTGGAAGTTGCCAGGCGCCAGCGCGTAGCAGAGATCGCTGAACTCTGCGGTCTGACCTCAGTACTTGGGCGCCCCGCTGGGTCATTGTCCATAGGGTTGTGTCGGCAGGTGGAGCTCGCGCGGGCGATGATTGCTTCCCCGCTCGTGCTACTGCTGGACGAGCCCACATCTGGGCTGGACCATCAAGAAGCTGACCGCCTTAGCAAACTGTTGACCGACGTTTCCGAATCCCAATCCTGCGGGATCCTTCTCGTCGAGCACGACGTTGCTTTTATGATGGCTCACTGCCACGTCATCAGTGTTCTCGATCTGGGGATGGTGATCGCCGAAGGTTCGCCCACGGAGATTCAGTCGAATAGTGCAGTCCAATCCGCCTACTTCGACAGTTAGAGGCTATGAGACCGGATCCCTCGGAGTGATCGCCGACATTGTCATCAAGGGAGGCACCGTTGTCGACGGCACCGGCGCGCCGCCTCGAACGGCCGACGTCGCAGTCCACAACGGCGTGATTGTCGAGGTCGCGCCGGAATTGAGCGGAACGAAAGTCTTCGACGCCGAAGGCTGCATGGTCGGTCCCGGATTCATAGACATCCACACGCATTATGACGCCCAAGTCTTTTGGGATCCGGCCCTCTCTCCGTCTTGCTACCACGGTGTCACCACTGTTGTGACCGGCAATTGCGGCTTCTCGATCGCTCCGATGCGTCCCGAGCATCGCGAGATCGCTGTGGAGACACTTGAGAACGTCGAGGACATGAACCCGGCGACGTTGGCCAAGGGTATCCCCTGGGACTTCACGACTTTCCCTTCATATCTCTCGGCTGTACAACGACGCGGAACATTGCTCAACTTCGGAACGCTCATCGGTCACACCGCAATTCGCCTCTTCGTTATGGGTACCGAGGCGATGGAACGAGCTGCCACGCCGCCTGAGGTCGCAGACATGTGCGAAATCCTGAGCGAAGCTATGGCCGCTGGAGCGATGGGCTTTTCGAGCAGTTTCTCTCCGAGCCACATGGGAGCAGGAGGGCGTCCCGTGCCGAGCC
The DNA here is from genome assembly GCA_964497005.1 of uncultured Acidimicrobiaceae bacterium. GTDB lineage: Bacteria > Actinomycetota > Acidimicrobiia > Acidimicrobiales > Palsa-688 > DASUWA01. Next base: position 3,341 of record CAZCCS010000263.1, read on the forward strand.
GCCTCGCCGATCGGGACGAGGTCGAGGCGCTTCTTGGTGTCATGAAGCGCAGTGGTCGGGGAATCGTCTCTCTGGTGCCTGGCGGACCGTGCTCGGTCGAGGATCTTTACGCGCTCCAACCCCAAATCGGAGTTCCCTTTACCTACGCCGCCCTTGTTTCGATGCCTGGAGGCGAGCACATCGAAGCCGTTGAAAGGCACCGCCAGGGGTGGGCTAGCGGAGGAAGGGTGTGGCCGCAGGTCACTCCACGTCCCCTCATATTCAGCTTTAGCATGGCCAAACCATTTCCGTTTGGCCCGAATCCCGCGTTCGCCGTCTTGAGCGGGGCGTCCCTGGCTGAACGGCGGACGGCTTACGATGATCCGTCCTGGCGCTCTCGGGCAGTGGCCCAGGGCGCTGAGCAAACAGTCATCCGTCCCAGGTGGGACACGTTCTCGATAGCCGAATCGGCGGCCAACCCAGGGCTAATTGGAAGTCGAGTTTCGGAACTGGCCGCGGCATTCGGACTCGACCCCCTGGAATCTCTCATCAAGCTTGCGCTCGAAGAAGAGGATTTGGGGCTCCGCGTGCAATGCACTGTCTGCAACGACGATCCGGAGCAAGTAGGACCCTTACTCTTGGAGCCCAACTGCACTCTCGGTATCTCGGATGCCGGAGCACATGTGGACCAGCTATGTGATGCGCCGCAAGCGACGGACTTTCTCGGGAACTGGGTTCGAGATCGCGGTCTCATGCCAATCGAGGACGCCATCGAGCGTCTCACTGGGCGTCAGGCAGCTTTGCTAGGCCTGACCGACCGCGGAGTTCTGAAGGTCGGCAAGGCGGCCGATATTACGGTATTCGACTTCGAAGAGATATCACCCGGACCTCTCCGTCGATTGCGGGACTTTCCGGGCGGGACTGAGCGACTATCGGCCCCGGAGCCTACGGGAATTCGGATGGTTCTCGTGAATGGGACGGTGGTAGCGGGAGACGTCGTGGTGGAGGAAGGCGTCCAGGTCCTTCCAGGACAAATAGTGCGGCCGTCGTCTAGGTCGATGTGAGACAGCGCGTCGTCACATGCCCCTGACGGACGAAATCTCGTTAGTGTCGGTTGACGACCACATCTGCGAGCCACCGGACGTCTGGACGGCCCGCTTACCTCGGCGATTCCAAGAAAGCGGACCGCGGGTCGTTGAGCTCGACGATGACGTTAGCTACAACGCGGGATTACCTAAACCGTTGTTGCTTCGGCGAGGCTCCCAGGTGTGGAGGTTCGAGGATCTCCTAGTTCCCACTGTTGGGCTGTCGGCGACCGCCGGCGTTGACCCAGCTCGCCTGTCGCCCGATCCGGTCAGATTCGATGAGATGCGCCCGGGTGCCTGGGACCCGGTCGCACGTTTGAGCGACATGGACATGGACGGGGTAGCCGTCCACACCCCGTTTCCGACGCTACCCGGATTCGCTGGGAACAGGTTCGTTGACGCAAGTGACAAGGAATTGGCGGAGCTTTGTGTTCGG
>CAZCCS010000264.1:0-3203 GCA_964497005.1 uncultured Acidimicrobiaceae bacterium
AATCATCAGGGCGGCGGCACCTTCGGCCCCGGCGAGGCCGGCTACGTGGCGCAGCTCGCCGCCAACGATGCCGCGTTCGCCAAGTTCTTCGCCCGCCTCGCCAAGGCCGGTATCGACGAGCGCAACACGCTGTTCGTCTTCACCGCCGACGAGGGCGACCACTTCGCCGGCGCCAACGTCGGCCGTGCGCTGACACCGAGCTGCACTGGCGATCCGGGGGTCGCAGTCGATACGGCCACGACCAGCCAGACGCCATTCCTGTGCTCGTATCCGAAGGGCACCCTGGGTGAGGTCTCGACCGACGTCCACGGGTTGCTTGGCCTTCAAACCGGCGACACCGCGAGCTTCTACTCGCAGCCACAAGGTGAGTCCGTCTACGCCACGGGGTCGAGCAACGATCCAGCCACGATTCGCCAGCTGGAGCGGGACTTCGGATCGATCACGATGGTCGACCCCTACGACGGGTCTAGTCCCGAGCCGGTGACCAAGTGGATGGTGGATCCGACCGCCGAGCAACTGCTCCACTTCGTCAACGCGGACCCCAACCGAACCCCGTCCTTCACGGCCTTTCCGAACCCGGATGTCTTCTTCACCCAGGGCACATCAGACAGCTGCACAAAGGGGACGACGCCGGCGACCGCAGCGGTCGGTTGCAATCCGCTTAACGCAGGATTCTCGTGGAATCACGGGTACTACGCCCCCGAGATTGACACGACTTGGGCAGGTCTGGTCGGCCCAGGCGTGTCCCATAACGGCCTCGACGGCCCAGACCCCACCGCAGGACCGAACTCGTCGGGGATGGCCGCCAGCGGCAACACCACGGTTCCGCAGGCCTCGGCCACGGGAACATGGGTGGACCACACCGACCTGCGACCCACCCTCCTCGCGTTGGTCGGCCTCAAGGACGACTACGTCAGCGACGGCCGGGTCGTCACCGAGATCCTCACGAATACAGCGACCCCGCCAGCCGCAAGTGATCCTCGCTTCGTCCAACTGGCCACGTGCTACAAGCAGCTCAACTCGAGTGTCGGACGGTTCGGCACCGACGTGGTAGTTGCGGATACCGCCGCACTAAAGACCGGCACCACGTCCAACGACTCCAGCTATCAAGGATTCGTCTCGAACCTGCAACAGTTGGGAGCGTCTCGCGACACACATGCGGCGCAGATGAAGCAAGAGCTCGCCGCGGCGGCGTTCGACGGCCAACCGCTGCCACCGAGCACGCGTGGCCAGATCCAGAGTTGCAACTCGCTGCTCCACGCTGCAGACAACCTCGCCGGCGGAGGTGCCTAGTAGCCCTAGGCAGCGGGGCATCTAGATGATCATTATCTCGGACGCCCTCGCTGGCTGGAGCCATACCCAAAGCGCCGTCGTACACGCCGGGCCTGGCGCTTCAGTGGAGTGGATTGCCGAGGCCCCCACCATCGCGGGCCGGCTAGCACCTCTGGCTCATTGCTCGGTAAAGGCATGCAGCATCATCTCTACCCCGTCGGGACACGCCGACGACGACTCTTCGCCGAATGGAACTTCCACGGCCCACGGTTCGTCGCATCCGCTGCGCCGAATTCGTAAGAGAACGGACCAAGCGCTCATACGGACGCGTCCGCCACGCGGAGGCGTCGGGCCATCTCGGTGAGGAGGTGCCTGCATACCCCGGGAGAACTGGTGAGCATCGTCCGGAACTCATCGAAGCTGTAAACGATCAGCTCCATGCGGGTATCAGATCTGACGGTCGCGGTGCGAGGGCCACCGTCCAAAAGAGACATCTCGCCGAAGAAGTCTCCCGACCCAAACCTGGCCTTCGCCGCACCTTGCACGGAGCACGTGGCCTCCCCGTCCTTGACAATGAAGAACTCTTTCCCCGGAAAGCCTTCAGGAGTGAGGGTCGTGCCCGCTGGAACGCTTACCCCGGTACCTAGTTGGGTCAGCCCTCGGCGCTCTCGCGCGCTGCATCGCGCGAAAAGCGCTGCTTGAGGGACTTGGAGGTCATCGGATCGTCGCAACGGTGTCATTCGCCGCCTCCGTCTGAGTGGGAATGACGCCATGGTGTCAGGCCAAGTTGTCGCGGACATGCCGTGGACGTTTCATTCCGATGAAGACGGGCGAGTTTGCCAAGAGTTCACCTCAGCATTGGAGGAGTTGTCGTATCGGCAGGCGAACCGGGCCTCGTGAAGAAGCCCCTCTTTCGCGCTCTGTTCTTCGCGGGTATCGCCGGCCTGCTCCTGGCACCGGCCGCCTTGGCGGTCGTTCCCGCCCTCGTCGGCCCGAGCACCGGAATGACCCCCAATGGAAGGGTTCTTTCCCCAGACGGGCGGATGACCTCGGTAGGCGACTTTCCGACCGGTGGAGCGTTGACCCCCGATGGTCGCTTCTACTGGGCGGTGGACTCAGGATTCGGGCATGACGATTTGACGGTCGTCGCTGTCGCCACGGGAAAGGTCGCCCAAGTCCTGCCCTTGCCTGGCGCATACGGCGGCATCGCTTTCTCACCAGACGGAGCGACGGCGTACGTCTCGGGGGAACCTCAGGGCGTCATCGCGGCATCCGGGCCGACCAAGGCCAACCAGGGTGACGCGATCCATGTGTTCGCGATCGACCCGAGCTCAGGGCACGCCCAGGAGCAAGCGCCGATCACTCTTCCAGCTACCAGCGGCGGCACCGCTCAGATGGGGAATGCCAACCCCGTGTCGTTTATCTTTCAACCCCCCGGACCTGGGCCGTCATCGGGGCTGGGCTGGCCGATCGGGCTGGCAGTCACGCCCGATGGCAAGACCCTGGTGGCTGCACTTAACCAGGCCGACCAGATTGCAATCGTCGATCTGCGGAGCGGAAGCTCCCGACTGGTAAAGGTCGGCCGCTATCCCTACGGCGTGGCGACCGACGGCCAGACCGCATATGTGAGCAACGAGTACGACGGGACGATAAGCGTCGTCAATCTCAGCTCGGCCGTGGTGCAAGGCACTGTCAGCGGGTTGGGAGGAGCGTTGGGTGATCAGAACGCCCATCCCGAAGGTCTGTTGCTCAGTGCACCGACCCACCGGCTGTTCGCCGCAGTCACCAACCGGGATCTGATTGCGGCCATCGACACGCAGACGTTGACTGTCACAGGTCTTCTCTCAGTCGGCCGCACCGGCGGCATCGGAACGGCTCCGGTAGCACTGGCGCTGTCTCCCGACGGCTCCCGGCTCTACTCCGCCGACGCC
>CAZCCS010000264.1:3213-4834 GCA_964497005.1 uncultured Acidimicrobiaceae bacterium
GGTAGCAGTCACTCGTCTGGCAGACGGGAAGCTCGTGGGCCGGATACCCACCGCGGCCTACCCGACCGCTGTCTCGCTCACCCCAGACGGCAGTCGACTCGTCTGGCTATCAGCTGAGGGTCTGGGCGCAGGTCCCAATCCCGCTTACGGGCAGAACTTCGCCGCCAGCCAGAATGCGCCGTACGGCCAGTACGACCTCGAGATGCTGCTCGGGCGGGTAGGGGTGCTAGCGACGCCGACAGACATGCAGGCTGCACAGCTCGGAAGGGTGGTCGACCGGGAAGTTCGGCCCGCTGACTACACACCCGCCCCTCTCAACACCCCGTTGCAATCGCCTGGCGGTGGGCCTAGCGCCCAGATCAAGCACGTCTTCTACATCGTCAAGGAGAATCGCACCTACGACCAGATCTTCGGCAGTGACCCTCGGGGCAACGGTGACGCAAGCCTCGAGTTGTTCGACGACAACGGGGTCTCTGGTCCCACCGGCGGCGTCACCCCAAACGCGCACGCCTTGTCACGGATGTTCCCGCTGCTGGACAACTTCTACGCGGACAGCCAGGTATCGGTAGACGGCCATCTGATAACCACGGGCGGCTACGCGACGGATTTCGTGCAGCGATCTCTTCACGCCAACTACTCCGGGCGCGGGAGGGCAGTCAACTTCGGGCAAGACCCGGTTACCTTGCCGCCGCAGGATTTCATTTTCGACCAGGCGGTGCGTCAAGGGGTGACCTTCCAGAACTTCGGCGAGTACAACGCAGGGAACACCCCGCAGGGAAATGACGGCCGACCCACCTACAGCCAGTCGCAAGCAGGGCTCGTCGCCGGGTATCCGCTCTTCTTCGGATGCGACAACGCCGGGCTTATCCCGGTGACCGCCACCGACCATTCCGTCGCTTGCGACAGGGACTCCGGCACGGTCGGCCCCGCAGGGAGCGCCGACCTGAGCAACAGCCGCTTCAACTTTTTCCAGGCGTACTTCAACAGAGAGATAGCAACGGGTTCGGTTCCCTCGTTCACCTACTTGACCCTGCCCAACGACCACACCAACGGCGTCCAGGCCAACTACCCCACCCCCGCCGCTCTCGTCGCCGACAACGACCTCGGTCTCGGCCAGATCGTGGACCTCATCAGCCATTCCTCGATCTGGTCCTCCTCAGCCATCTTCGTCGTGGAGGATGACTCCCAGGACGGTGCCGACCATGTCGACGCCCACCGGATGCCGGCGTTCGTGATCTCCCCTTGGACAAAGCACGGCGCAGTTGTGCACACCCGCTACGACCAGTACTCCGCCTTGCGCAGCGCGGAGATGATCCTCGGCCTGCGGCCACTGTCGATCAACGACGCACTCGCCGAACCGATGTACGACTGTTTCATCGGGAGGGACCAAGCACCGGATCTCTCCTCGTACACCGCTCTGTCCCCCCAACGGCCACTCGATGCGACCACTCTCCTAGCACCTCCTGGCATCGACGGCGTCCTTCCATACAACGTCATCGACTTGGTGCCGCAGCATCTCTTCGACGACGCTCTTTACCGGAGCATCTATGGCGCACAGTTCAACCCGCCTCCGGCGGGTCCTCACGCTTCCGAGATCGAAGCCGGCAGAGGCTCGCAAGCG
>CAZCCS010000265.1:0-4814 GCA_964497005.1 uncultured Acidimicrobiaceae bacterium
GCACCCCACTTGACCAGGACTTTTCCGATTTGAGCGACCTGCTTCGAAGCCCTTCAACGAGAAAACACTCCCCCGCTCAAACCACAGAGCTACAGGCCCTTATGCGCCTCTACCAGCATGTTTGCTTCCGGCCGCTACCCTATCGGTCCCAGGGGTGACAGGACGTAAACCTACCCGCCCCCTGACATACGCTCCCGCGGCTCACTGCGCGCGGTGGACTATGAGCACCGGCCGTCGTGAGTGAGCGGCGACGTCTTGGGCCACGCTACCGATGAGCACGTCGGCCAGGCCGCTCCGTCCATGTGAGCCGAGGACGATGAGGCTCGAGTCCAGCTCGTCGGAGACCTGGATGATGCCCTTGCGGACGGGTGCGGCTTCCCTCGCCATGCTCTCGGCTTTGAATCCGGCCGCCTCAGCGAGCTGAGCTCCCTCAGCTGCGGTCTCCTCGGCCGCGGCCTTGACCTCATCGGCCGCGGCGGCGTTCAACTTGATTTCGACTGGTGGGATGAAGCCGACGCTGAACGGCTGCCAGACGGTAAGGACGACCGCATTGCGTCCCGGACGCAGCTGGCCGGCAGCCTCCTCGATCGCCGCCTTGGCCAGGTCCGACCCGTCGTATGCGAACAGAACGGGACCCGTCGGAGCGCGCGGCATATCAGCTCAGTCCTTCGGCGTGGCGCATCAGCGCGCCTCGCCTGTTTGGCTCGTCCCGACGGTCTCGGGCACGGGCGGTTCTTGGTCGGGCGCCGGTCGGCACGCAGCGTTGAGGGCGCGCAGTATTCGGCGGTCCCTGGATTCGTCCTCGGCTCCGCCCTCGGGAGGTCGGCCCTCGGCCGGCGGTCGGCGGATGGCGGCGAGCAGCGGTGGCGACTCCCACGCCGGCTGTTCCCCGGCCAGCCACAGCTCGAACGCCGGTGTGACGGGGCGCACCCGCCCGAGGGCGTAGAGGCCGACCCCGACTACCGCACCGCCGGCGGAGATCCCAAAGCAGATCCAGAGGGCGGTGGTGGTGCCCGCATTCAAACTGCTTCCTGCCGTGAGCGCGACGCGCAGCAAGATCGGTGCGATCATAAACGCCGCCACCGCGCGCAGAAGCTCGACGATGGCGAACACCCGCTGCACACCGGCCGACCGCACGGAGAAGCCGACGAGGTACAGCGCCGGGGTTACCGAGGACCCGACGCCGACGCCGATCAGGCCCGACCCCACCAGAGTGAGGATGTTGGTCGGCGGGACGACGCGGCTTATCACGATGATTCCGGTGCTCAGCAGGACTATCCCCACAAGGACGAAGTAGGGCAGCGCCCGGCTGCGGAAGACCAGACCGAACACCAGCGCGCTGATCACCGCGCCGCCGAACTCGGGCAAATAGAGCAGGCCCACGTGCAAAGGCCCGTACCGCTCCGGCAGCACCGTCCCAGTGAGCACGATCGCTGACACCGACGCCGCCGCCGCGCACATCGCCACCAGGATCCCGGTGGTCGGAATGGTCCTGGCCAGCGGTCTCACCTGCAGCAGCCGGCACCTACCGAGATACTCGAAGACCAGCAGCAGGCCGATCAACGCCAGTCCGCCGACGAGCGGCCCGAGGGTCAACGGATCGAGAAACCCGTGCGTGAGCAGTTCGGACGCACCGAAAAAGGCGGCGGCGCATCCAGTCGAGGCCAGCCCGAGCGCAAGCAGATCCACCGGCCAGGTCGGGTCGGCCGGGGGCGCGTCCACGAAGGTCAGCACCGAAAGGAGCAGCGCGGCCACCGCCACCCCGGCGACGATCCAGAACAGGGGCCGCCAGCCGTTCCCCCAAGCTTGGACACCCCCGATGAACGGGCCCAAGGCCACCGCGCCGAAGATGCACAGATTCAGGATGATGGCCGTCCAGCGGGCCTTGGAGACGGGGTAGCCGATGATCAGTGGTGGGAGCGCGGCGATCAGCAGCAGGCTGGTGCACAGGCCCTGGAGCACGTGGCCGGCGATAAAGGCCGCTTCGGTCGTAGCCGACGCCGCCAGCACCGAACCGATCACCAGCAGGACCCCATAGACCAGGAGCATCCGCCGCTGGGGGAAACGGAGGGCCAGCTGCACGGCCAGCACGGTGCCGATGGCGTAGGCGGCATTGGCCATACCCAGAGTTAACGACATCGCCTGCGCGCTCATGTGCAGCTGTTTCTCTATGATGGGCGCAACCGCGCCAAGGGCGGCGGACAGCACCAGGTACGGCACCAGAGCGGAAACGACCATCGCCGCCACCACCGGATAGCGGCCGGCCAACGGACCCTGTCTCATCAGCAGCCTCCCTGGGTGTTCCAGGCGCCATAGTGGCGCGCCACCGGGCGCGACCGAGCCAGGGAAACCCCCGGGTTGTTACCTCGCATCGACGCCGACGCTCCGGCCGGCGGGACGACGAAGTGTTAGGCGCCGTTCGTGGTGCACCTGGACACTTGCTACCTAACCGGCGATCCTGGCAACCCAAACTAGATCAGGCGTAGCAAATTTTTCTCAAGCAACATCGACAAGAGGAGATCCCGATAGCCGTGATCGTCGAAGAGAACGGTCACCTGATCTCGGTCGTATCGTTGAATCGTGCCCTCGCCCCAACGGTCGGTGGCTACACGCGCCCCGATCGGAAAGGGCTCCTCCCAGTGCGGGGTCGCGGGGCGCTGACGGTCGTTGTCACAGTTACAGCAGGGACCTGGGTAATTCTGCCCGAAGTAGGTTAGGAGGAATGACCGCCGGCATCCGGTGTGCTCGGCGTAGCGGCGCATCATCTCAAGGCGAGAGGACTGGACCTCCTGCTCGCGAGCTGACTTCCGTTCGGATAGTTGGAGGGACGAAGGAACGCTCATCAGTCCGTTCCACTGGACTCCCCCGTCGGCAACCCAACTAGCAGAGCCGATATCAACCAGGCGGGCTAGCGCCAAGGTCACCGACCGCGCGCTACGGGCGGTTCCGGCGAGATCGCCGATGCCCTTGCTGTCGAACCCGTCGGCGAGGCGCTGGGCGACCTTGGCGACGGTTGCCTCCGAGAGACGGCTTCGTACGGTGAGGTGTCGAACCACGGCCAAGTCGGCATCGTGGTACACAAGTCGGGCTTGCGCCGGTTTTCCGTCCCTCCCGGCGCGTCCAATCTCTTGGTAGTAGGCGTCGATTGAACCTGGTGGATCGGCGTGCACCACCCAGCGCACATCGGGCTTGTCGATACCCATCCCGAACGCCACCGTAGCGGCCATGATGCGCGTCGACCCATCGAGGAATGACTCCATGGCCTGGCGCCTGACGGCCGTCGGTAGCCCTGCGTGATAGAGCGTCACGCCGTGTCCGGCCGCGGCGAGAGCATCCTTGACCCCCTGGGCGCCTGCGCGCGTGGCGGCGTAGACGATCCCGGGTCCGTCCAATTCGGACGCCGCCTCTTCTATAGCCCGCTGCTTGCCCTCGCGGGAGAAGACGCGATGGACGCTCAGGCTGATCTCTGGTCTGTTGAAGTCGCCGATCACCACCTTCGGGTCCTGAAGCCCGAGGCGCTTGATGATCTCTTCGCGCACGGGCGGCGCTGCCGTTGCAGTCAACGCGATTCGTACGTCGGCGCCCATTGCGTCGGCCTGAGCGCTGAGTCGCAGGTAGTCCGGCCGAAAGTCTTGGCCCCATTGGCTGACGAGATGGGCCTCGTCGACAACGAACAAACCCGGCTCGGCCATCAACAGGGCCGCTCTGGTTTCAGCGTTGCTCAGCTGTTCGGGCGATACAAAGACAAACTCGCTTGCACCACCAACTGTCGTGAGCGCCCTCGTCCGGGCCTGGCTCGATAACCTCGAGTTCACGACCGTGGCCGACAAGCCAGCGTCATGGAGGTGCGCGAGCTGATCGTCCTCCAAGGCGATCAACGGAGACACCACCACGGTTGGACCCTTCCTCAACAGTCCAGCCAGCTCATAGATGGCGGACTTGCCGGCGCCGGTTGGCAGCACCGCAACTACGTTGCGGCCTGCGGCCGCGGCCGTCACTGCCTCGAGCTGGCCATCGCGCAGTTCGTTGAACCCGAGCCGCTCCCGAGCTAGGCGCCGAATCGATTCGGGTGTCGGTAGCGTCGTCGCCATCCTGCCGGTCCTAGATCTTCGCCTCTAACGCGCACCGCAGCGGTCGAGGTGGCTCCGGGCCCTCTACCAGCGATCAGGGTCGGCGATCGGGGAGTCGTCAAGGATCTGCTCCTCCATGTCGGCGGGATCGGTGTCGACCACTTCCGGATCTGCGTCGTCCTCGATATCCGGGACGTCCAGGAAGTCGTCCTCGGCGAGTGCAGCACCCTCGGCACCCTCGTCGGGTTGCTCTCGACGGCTACGGTCGGCAGTCACCGGGTCGACGTCCCAGCCCGCTTCGATGTCGTCTCGATCTTCCGCGGGTCCCGACCCGTCTGGGTCGTCCATACCGCCGTCAAGTATCGACATCTGACCTTCATCCTCGAGATCAGCCCCGGCCTCCTCCAGCTCGGTCCGATCGGCTGTCATGTCCTCGATATCACGCTCGCCAGAGTTGTCGCCCGATGCGTCTTGCTCGTCGAGCGCCAAATCCAAATTTTCGTCTTCGGGTGGCTGTCTAGGGATGTAAGCCATGGTGGTAGCGACCCCCTTTGATGAGCTACTTCACACTGCCACGGATTGGGTCGCAATCTGACCTCGATCGAGGGCGCAGGCGCCGCAGCGTGGATCGGTTCACGCGGCTCGTGTGCGGCGAGCTTTCCACCTCGCGAGCGCCCGCACGCTTCTACCTGCGGTTTTCCTCGATCAGGTGAGCTTGTTAGCTCTCTGGGTTAGGGCCACGCC
>CAZCCS010000266.1:0-4811 GCA_964497005.1 uncultured Acidimicrobiaceae bacterium
GGAGCCACGCAATACTGTCCGGGTAGCCTCCTGCGTCGAAGCCGTCGTTGCCCATCGCGCCGCCCACGTAGCGGGCGTAGACGCCCTCGAGGATGCAAGCTAGCTTCCAGTAGGCGAAGGCGATGTAGAAATCGATCTGGGGAAGGTCCCGCCCGGTCACCTCCATGTAACGCTTGGTGACCTCGGCTCGGGTCATGAAACCTGAGGCGGTGGTGGGCGAACCTCCGAGGACGGACCGTTCGCCGGGTTCCGGCCAGTAGACCAGCAGCTGCCCGACGTCGGCGAGAGGATCTCCAAGGGTGCACAGCTCCCAGTCGAGGACCGCCAAGACGTCGCCGTCGGGAGAGACCATGCAGTTGTCGAGCCGGTAATCGCCGTGGACGATGGCAGCGGGGCCCTGTTCGGGGATTCTGGCGCTCAAAAAATCGTGGATCTCGTCGACATCTCGGAGGGCGGTCCCGCCGCGGGATTCGTTGGCCGCCTTGTAGTTGGCGTACCACCTCTTCAGTTGGCGGGCGATGTACCCCTCGGTTCGACCCAGGTCACCGAGCCCCACCGAGCCCGGATCGACGGAGTGGATCTGGGCCAGCGTGTCGACCAGCGAAAGGCTCACCGCTCGCCGGGCCTCCAGGTCGAGATACTGCTCGGCGATCTCTGCAGTTCGAGCGACGATACCGTCCACGAAGCCCATGACGTAAAAGCTCGCGCCGTTGACGGTCTCGTCCGTGCAGAGCCCTAGTGCCGGCGGTACGGGCACCCCGGCCGGCCCCAGCGCCGAGATGATCTTGAACTCTCGAGCCATGTCGTGGGCGGTTGGCAGGATGTGACCGGTCGGTGGCCTTCTGAGGACGTAGCGGTTTCCCGCTGAGTCGTCGACCACGAAGGTCAGATTCGAGCGGCCGCCCGCTACGAGGGTGAATCGGAGCGGCGGCTCTGCACCTGGGATGTGCTTCTCGAACCAGGCGTTGACCTTCGGCGCGTCGATACCGGCCTGGGCCTCGGTACCCTCGGATGCAGCAGGGTCGTTCATGACCCTGCAAACTACCTGCGTCCGCCCCACGGCCACAGGCTCGACACGCGGAGGATCCCGTCCTGATGGTTGCCCCAATCGATGTAACCGATGCCACTTTCGAGACCGACGTTCTGGAGCGGTCGACGACCGCGACCGTCGTCGTTGACCTCTGGGCGGACTGGTGCGGGCCGTGCAAGGTCCTGGGGCCGATCCTCGAGAAGGTCGTTGCCGACACACCCCGGGTGGAGCTGGTGAAGATCGACGTGGACGCGAACCCCCGATCCGCGGCCACGTTCCAGGTCCAGTCCATCCCCGCCGTGTACGCGATCCGCGACAGGAAGGTCGTGGACAGCTTCATCGGGGCGCTCCCCGAGGCCGCCGTCCGGCAATGGGTGTCCGGGCTCAACCCTCCGCCCAGCGAGGTTGACCGCCTGGTGGCCGCCGGGGACGAGGATTCGCTTCGCAAGGCGGTCGAGATGGAGCCGGCAAATGAGAAGGCAGTGTTGGCTCTGGCTTCCCACCTGATCGACAGCGGTTCGGCTGGCGAGGAAGCCAGGGACGAAGGGTTGTCCCTACTCGCACGACTTCCGGAGACACCCGAGACACGCCGTCTGGCCGCGCGGGCCAGGTTGGGTTCCGAGGTCACCGGCACCGGGGTTGGCGGGGACGGAATCGAAGAGAAGCTGGACGGCCTGCTCGAGCGGGTGAGGGACGACGAGAGCGCGAGGCAGGAGTTCGTCGACCTGTTGGAGGTGTTGGGCCCCGACGACCCCCGCACGGCTGGCTACCGTAAGGCCTTGACCGCCAGGCTCTTCTGACACAGGGTCCGGCGCACGGTTCGGCAAGCGGGTCACACGGGTCTGTCACACGAGTCTGTCACACGAGTCTGGCAAACGAGCCGGGCAGCGGTTCAGGGGCAGCGGTCGGGGCGAACTAGCGTCGCCAGCCGTGCTGTTGGAGCTTGGTGACCGCCGTTACGACCTCACCAACCGTGCCCTGGTGATGGGCATTCTCAACCGTACCCCGGACTCCTTTTACGACCAAGGGTCCTACTGGGACTTGGACGCCTTCTACCGGCGGGCCGAGCAGCTGGTCGACGACGGCGCCGACATTCTCGACGTCGGGGGGGTCAAGGCCGGCCCGGGTCCCGTGGTCACCGACCAAGAGGAACTCGAGCGGGTGGTTCCAGCCATCGCCGGACTGGTTCAGCGCTTCGACGTCCCGGTATCGGCCGACACCTGGCGCGCTTCGGTGGCCGAGGAGTCCTACCGGGCCGGCGCGGTCATGGGCAACGACATCAGCGGCTTCGCGGATCCCGACTACCTCCCCGCTGCTGCTCGCGCCGGCGCCGCAGTCGTAGCGACGCATATCCGGCTCCAGCCGAGGGTCGCCGATCCCGATCCGCAATACGAGGACTTGGTGGCCGAGGTTTCGGCCTTTCTCACCGAGCGGGCCACCCGAGCCGAAGCCATGGGCATTCCCCGGTCCCGAATCGTCATCGATGCAGGATTGGACCTTGGCAAGACCGCCGAGCAGTCGGTAGAGCTGCTGCGGGCATCCGATCGCCTCGCCTCGCTCGGCTGGCCGGTGCTCCTTTCGGCGTCGAACAAGACCTTCCTCGGCGTCACCTTCGGGCTGGAGATAGGCGAGAGGTCCGAGGCGACCCTTGCTGCCCACTCTCTCGGCGTCAGTCTCGGGTGCCGGATCCTTCGGGCTCACGATGTTCGTGCCGCTCGGCGAGTCTGCGATGCGATCGCTGCTGTCCTGGACGCACGATGACCACGATGACAACGACGCCGTTTCCCGTCGTCCTGGTCGACGGCGATGACGCCTCGCTGGTGAGCGAAGCTCTCACCGGATTGACGCGGGAGTTGGCGGGAGACGCAGACCGCGACCTGGTCGTCGAGGACTACCGAGGCGACGGCATCGATTTGGCGGCGGTTGCCGACAGTTGCGCGACGCCTCCATTTCTGGCGGATCGCAGGGTGGTGGTCGTCCGCGACGTAGGCCGCTACTCCACAGAAGAGGTGACCCCCCTCCTCAATTACCTCGAGGACCCGCTCCCCACGACGATCCTCGTTCTCGGCGCCGGCGAAGGGACCATCGCTCCCAAGCTGCTCGCCGCCGTGAAGGCTAAAGGGCACGTGCAGTCGACCAAGGTCGCTCCGCGCGAGGCAGGCGACTGGGTACGGTCCCGGATCCGTTCCGCGCCCGTAAAGCTTGATGCGCAGGCCGAGCGGTTGGTCCTCGAGCATCTGGGCGAGGATTTGAGCAGGCTCAGCTCGCTGCTCGACATGCTCGCCGCGGCGTTTGGGGAAGGCGCTCGCCTGAGTTCCAGCGAGATCGCTCCATATCTGGGCGAGGCCGGAGCGGTTGCTCCGTGGGACCTGACTGACGCAATCGACGCTGGCCGCACCGACGACGCTCTCAACAACCTGCACCGGCTTCTCGGATCGGGCGAGCGGCACCCCCTCGTGGTTTTGGCGATACTGCACCGCCACGTCCAGTCACTGCTGCGGGTCGATAGCCCTTCGATCCGGTCAGAAGCCGAGGCGGCTGCGGCGATGAGGATCGCTAAGGGTCGCAGCACGTTCCCGGCAAAGAAGGCTTTGAACGGCGCCCAGCGCTGGGGCTCCGCGGGGATAGCCGAGGCGGTCCGCCTGGTGTCGCAGGCCGAGCTCGACCTCAAAGGAGCGAGCGCCTTGCCGCCCGACGCCATTCTCGAGGTGCTGGTCGCGAGGCTCTGCTTCCGAGCGCGGGCGGGGCGCTCCTCGACAGGCCGCCGCTGAGTTCCGTGCAACTGTCAGGTCTCGACTATCTGGCCGCTGCAGGCGCGGCAGGGGCGGCGGGGGCCATAAATGCGTTGGCCGGAGGAGGGACCCTCGTGTCCTTCCCCACCCTGGTGGCGATCGGGGTGCCGCCCGTAGACGCGAACGTCACCAACACGGTCGCCCTGGTGCCCGGGTACCTCGGGGGTAGCTGGGCGCAGCGAGAGGAGCTGATACCACAGCTAAAGCACGCCCGAATGCTCGGGATCGTCAGCGCGGCCGGCGGGCTCGCCGGCTCGGTGCTGCTCGTCGTGATTCCCGGCAACGCCTTTCGGGCCGCTGTGCCCTACCTCATTCTTCTGTCGTGCCTCCTCCTGCTCGCCCAGGACCGGATTCGCCGGATCGTGGGCGCGCACGACAAGGTGCTCGTCAGCGACACCCCGGAGGTCCCTGAGGCTCCCGCTCGGTCCTCGAGTCCGCCGGGGGTGGACGCGGGGTCCGGCACGGGGGCAGTCGCACCGGAGTGGTCCGCGTCCACCCGCCGTGAGGGCGGACGGATAAGTCGGGCCGCCCTACCGATCTCGGTCTTTGCGGGCGCAGTGTACGGCGGGTTCTTCGGCGCCGGCCTCGGAATCATGCTTTTAGCCATTCTCGGCATCTTCGGCACCGGGAGCTTGACCACGTCCAATGCGCTGAAACAGGCGCTCTCGTTCGTCATCAACCTCGTCGCGGCGGTCTTCTTCGCGTTCTCCGGACATGTGCAGTGGGTGCTCGTGCCGGTCATGGCTGCCGCCAGCGTTGCCGGTGGAGTGGCGGGAGGGCGCTTCGTCACCCGGGTCAGCGGCGAACTCCTCCGTCGCCTGGTCGTGGCGACTGGTATCGGCGTGGCGGTGGCGTTCTGGATCACCTGACCGGGTTGCCCCGTGGCCGCCCACACTCAAAACGAGTCAATGGGTGGGCGGCGAAGTCCTCGCCGCTCCCTTTTAGTCCTCGGATGATCCCGAAGTGAGAGCGTTTATCCGCTTGACCAG
>CAZCCS010000267.1:0-4809 GCA_964497005.1 uncultured Acidimicrobiaceae bacterium
CGAGCGATTAGCCGCCTATCCCCGGCGCCGGCACGTACTGGCAGAATGCGACCGGGTGACCTGACGCCACGGCTCACCCTGAAGAACCCGGTCCCGCAGAACCGTTGGTTGCAACGCCCGCGACAGAGCCGTTACCCACGCAGTCGCCGCCACCGCCACCGCCAGCCGGGGCGTGCACCACCCCCAGCAACAGCCCGCGATCCTCCGGATCGAAAACGCGACCCAACGTCATCGAAAACCCGCGCTCGACATCCCCCCGCCGGCTCTTGGTCATCACGTCCTCTAGAGCGTCCCGCAACGAGGGGTCGATCTCGGAGGGATCGTGGAAGCTGATCGTGTAGCCGTACTTGGCTATGCGGTTCACGGCTTGTCGCAGGCCCTTGAACCTGCCGCCGTCGAGCGCGAACCGGTCGACGCGCACGATTGCCTCGTCGCCCACGTACAGGTCGTGCATGCCGGTCGACCGGTAGATCGGCAGCCACTCCTCGCCGGCGCCGAGGCCTCCGAGCGCCCAGCCGTGCTCGTCGACGTAGCGCCGGAACGCCCGCCACGCCTCGGGCCGCTCGGCAACAGGTCCGATCGGGTCCGGGGAAACCAGGCACACGCCCCCGTAGATGGCATGCGCGACAACGGTCTCGCCCCAGAAGAAGAACTGTTTGTCCGGACGCAACGCGAAATAGTCGAGCGTGCCGCTTCCGTGTTTGGCAACGATCAACCGGGCCTTCCCGAGGTCGCCGGCGGTTGAACGGACTACTGGGTGCGCGGCCTCAATCGAAGTAGCCGACAAAGACGTCGCCACGGCGCCGGCCCCGCTCTCCCGGACGGCGTGGCGGCGCTGCACCACCGGGCGGAACACGACCGCGACCAACGCCAGCGCCAAACCGGCAGCAGCAGCAGCCATGGTTGGCGAGAAGAACATGTCGAGGCGGCGAGGTAGGGCCACATCTGTCACTCCGCCCATCCTCTCGACCGACGCTTCGAGGGCCCGTGCCCACGAAAGCCCGTGCGATCCGCGGAGCGATGTATTGAAGTGGGCGCTCATCTCCAGCGCGAGTGAGCCGGTGAGCACGGTCAGAACCGCGGCGCCCAACACTCTGCCCAACCCCCGGCCCATCTGCTCGACGTCGGTCTTGGCTTCGAACGACGACCGGTAGATCCAGAGAAACGCGGCGACCGCGACCGCAATGATCGCTTCCTCCACGTCGACGCCCTTCACGACGTGCAGAACGGCCACGACGACAAGGAGAATCTGGCAGACGAACCAGGCTCGTCTTTGCCCTCTTCGGATTCCTCTGGCCAGGACAATCAAACCGATTCCCACGAGCGCGACGAGCGCGGACGCGGTCTCGGGGATGGCGGTAGGGAACAGCTCTCGTAGAACGTCGAGCCGCCCGCGAAGAGGCTCGGACAGGGCCGACAGCAGCGAGAGGAAGCCGGCGACAAAGACGACCGTCGCGGCCAATCGTCGTACTCGGCGATCCCGGGAAACCGGGCTCGGGCGGCGAGGCCACTCCGCGCCCTGGGGCCAGGTGGCCGCGACTTCGGCCCGCATCTCGCCCGAACATGGCGGCACCGTCTGCTGGGCGAGCACGCGCTCCGCCAGCGTCGCGCCGGGAAGATCCTGTCTTGCGTGGAGCAGCCTGACGTGGAGGTCGTTGCCGGCCTCGAGCTCAACCCATGCCAGCTGGCGATGCCCCAGAAAGACAGACGGCAGCCCCAACCCCGGCACCCGCGTCGGGTACTCGGTCACAACCTCCGAACCGCACCCGGCGTTTGCGTAGAAGCCCTTTCCGAGGTGCACGAGCTCGGGGCGGCAGGTGTGGCCGGTGATGAGGCCGGCGTAACCGTCGGTGACCAGCTGGCGTCCGAGGGATCGCGCCGGTTCGTTCGGGTCTCCGCCCCCGTCGTCGAGAGCAAGGGCGGAGAGCGCGCGGCCGGTTCGTCGCAGCGCGGCGGCCGCGAGAAGTGACAGCAACACCAGTTCCACAACGGTCGCGAAGACGGCGATCCAGAGCCGCGACGTCATTCCCGCGTGCCGAGCGGACCGCAGAGCGATTGCAGGCAGACGAAGCGCCAACGCGACGATGACGGGTATCAGCAACAGCCAAGCCGAGCGCCCGAGCCGGCGGTACACCAGTCGGGAGGCGATGAAACGCGAAAGCGCCGCCGGCTCGTCTAAGTCCTCCATGCCGGCGAGCCACTTCGCTTCGCCGTCCCGGCCCTGTCGCCGGCGCATCGACGGCATCACTTCCTCGCGAATGTGCTGCCCGAAAGGGGACTCGCGTGGGTTGCGGGGATCGGCGCAGTGGGTCAGGGGGTCGAGGTGCTGGCCGGGCTCGACCCGGACTCGCCGCTCGCCGGCGCCGGTCGAGATGGCCAGCTCGGCGGCAAGAGCCACCTCTGCGCCCAGACGCTGGTGCAGGCGTTGCTGGCAGGTTTCCGACCAGGCCAGCCGGGAGTCTCGATCGCCCGGAAGGACCACGACGCGGCGATTGGGTCCCGCGGCGTATGCGGCAATGTCCTCAGCCAGGCGCGCGTGGGCGGCGAGCGCCTGGGCAGGCTCGACGCCAGAGGCGAACAGGTTCCCGGCGAAGATCAACACGCCCGGCCCCGTCGCCGCCTCCACCGCCGATGCAATCTCGTTTGCGGCCGTCGACTCCGCCCGACTGGGGTCGTTGCTCAGGTGAAGGTCGGCGACGACCATCACACGCCCCCCGACAGGGACCTCGACCTGGAGCAGGTCCGGGATGTCGATTCTGTCGGCCAACGCGGCAATCGACGCTACTACGCCGGAGCCGGCAAACCCCGCTACCGTCCGTGGTTGTGCCCGCTGAAGTGCCCGCCTCGCCCGACGTGATCGAGCGGGCCCGCCGCCTCGGCCCGCTGCCTTGGTCGGCGCTCGGGAGGCGACCGGCGCCGACCCTGCCCTCGGCAGAAGAACTGGCCCTGTGGACCGCGACCGCGCTCGATGAGATCTGGTACCTCGAGGATCGTCCGGATCCATTCACCTACGTCGAGGTCGGAGCGGGGGACGGAAGGCGTGCCCGCGAGCTTCTCGGGCTTGGGCCCGATTGCCTCGAGGCCTTGAGGATCGTCCTCGTGGACGACGACCCGGCCCTCCGCGAACGCCAAGCCGAGCAGCTCTCGATCGAGGCTCCTGAGCTGACGCTGGGCCCGGTCGTGGCTTCGGACGATCCCGACGAGGGAAGCCGCCCGCTGCCGGGAATCGGCCCGCTGGTCACTTCGCTGATCGACCTTCCCGTGCTCGCATCCGCATCCTTTACGGTCGTCGCGGCCTACGGTTGGCTGAGCAGCCAGCCCTGCGACCGCTACCTCTGGAGGGACGGGGCTTGGTGGGAGATCCGGCTGGGCGTGATCCCGCCCGCTGACGACGTGGTGACCGAGTTGCCGCTGCCACTGGAGGCCGACAAAGCCGAGGCCATCGACCATCTGGCCCGGGATCGTTTCGACGGCGCCCGTTACAGCGTCCCGGTGGGGGCGGTCGCCTGGCTCAGGAACGCACTCGGGAGTGCGGAGGCGGGTCGGCTGCTCGCGGTCGATCGTTGGACCCTCCGCAGCGAACCCTTGGGCGACGATCCAGCCCCGGTCCCTCTGGACCAGCTTGCGGTGGTGCGCCGGCCGGTCGACGGGCCGATCCCGGCGCTCGGGTCACTGGAGGTGGTCCGCTGGCGCCTAGGTTGACCCCTCGATGCCAAGGGCCTTCGACAACTGGAGGTGGCGCGGGCAGCCGATCGCAGGCGGTCGCGCCGTTGTCTTCGACCTCGACGGGGTGCTTGCCGACGCAGCCAGCCGGCAGCACTACCTGGAACACCCCGCTCGAGACTGGGACGCCTTCTTCGAGGCATGCGGCGACGACCCGCTCATTGAGGAGATAGCCCGCCTTCTAGAGCTGCTCGACTCGTCTCTGATCGTCGTCCTGCTGACAGGTCGGCCGGCTCGGGTTCAGCCCCAGACGCTCGCGTGGCTTCACCGGTATCGCCTGCGTTGGGACCTGTTGGTGATGCGCGACTTCGGTGACTACCGGGCGGCCAGGGAGTTCAAGAGGCGCTCCGTAAGAGAGCTGAGAGACGCCGGATTCGAGCTGGTTCTCTCATTCGAGGACGACCGCCGAAACGTCGACATGTTCCGGGAAGAAGGCGTCCCGTCGGTCTATATCCACTCCGGGTACTACGACTGACTGCTACAGCCGGGCGGCCCGAAATGGACCACCATCGCCAATTTCGAAGATTCTTGGCGTTTATTCAGGCCGGTGATCCACCATGATGTGGGTATGAGCCGCAACACCTTCAAGACCGTTTTCCTACTCACCTTCCTTGCGGCGCTGCTCATCGTGATCGGCGGCCTAATCGGCGGGCGCGGCGGTTTGATCGTCGGCCTGGTCATCGCGTTGCTGTTCACCGGCGGGTCCTACTGGTTTTCCGACAAGATCGCCATCAGGGCGGCCCGGGCCGTCCCGGTGTCCGAGGAGCAGATGCCGGACTACTACGCGGTGGTCCGTGACCTCACCTCGCGGGCGGGGATGCCAATGCCCCGCCTGTACGTGACGCCCGACGCCCAGCCCAACGCGTTCGCGACCGGACGCAACCCGGAGCACGCCGCCGTGGCAGTGACCCAGGGCATCCTCCAGATCTGCACCTGGGACGAGTTGCGCGGCGTTCTCGCCCACGAGATCTCCCACGTCGGGAACCGCGACATCCTGATCGCGTCGGTAGCCGCCACGATCGCGCTGGCCATCACCCTGCTGTCCAGGGCCGCCGCATGGGGCGGGCTGTTCTTCGGCGGCCGCGA
>CAZCCS010000268.1:0-4798 GCA_964497005.1 uncultured Acidimicrobiaceae bacterium
GGATGCGCGCCTGACCGGCGGGCAACGCGAGAGCTCTGGCGCGGGCGTAGAGGTCATCTGTCGCGTCGAGCACCCTGGTCCAATCGATGGCTGGGGCTTGAGCCTGAATGTTGCTCACCATCCGGTCCCGGAGCAAAGGAGACGCGCAGATTTTGGCGATGCTCTCGACCATGTGGTCGTCGTCGTCAACCAAGAAACCGTCGACCCCGTTGGTTATGAAGTCAGCGACGCCCGAACCGGAGTGAGCGACCACAGGTAGGCCGGCGCAGTGGGCTTCGAGGGCGGCGATTCCAAACGACTCCAAGGTGGCCGGCGCCACGTATATGTCCGCCTCGGCGTAGAGATCCCGAATCTCTTTGTGGCAGGCGGCGCCCGGGAGCGAGATCCAGCTTTCCATGCGGTGGCGGGCGACGTAACGCTCGATCTTGTCTCTCAGAGGTCCGTCGCCGACGAGGACGCCCTCGAGTCGGATCTCTGAAGGAAGTTGGGAGCGAACGGCCCGGAGCATCCGAAGAAAGGCAAGCGGCCGCTTCCTGACGGCGAGGCGCCCCACGCTCGCCACCACCACTCTTGCAGGGTCGAAGTTCGTCCGGTCGACCTTCCAGACCGCCGGGTCGACACCGTTGGGCAGGACCGCCACCTCGACGGTCCGGCCCAGGATCTGCTCCAGCGGCCTCGCGGCGACAGTGCTGACCGCCGACCAGGCGACCGGCCAGCGGCTCCACCGCACGACGAAGTCGGCCCACCTGAACAGGGGCGCGTGAGCAGCGAGCAGGGAGTGGGCCGTCAGGGCGGTTGGAATGCCTGCCCTCGAGGCAGCCTCGGCAGTCAGAAACCCAAGCGGGGAGAAACTCGACGCGTGTACGTGCACCAGGTCGAATCCGCCGGTCAGGACCGCCTTGCGACCGCGCAAGCTGCGGTCCCACCGCACTCTGGAGGGATCCACCCCGGGGAGCCGGCGGGGGGAAACCACTTGAACGCCGTCTGTTCCCCCCTCCGCACCGGGAGCCGATGTCACGACCGCGACCTCGTGACCCGCGCGCCGCTGGCGCACAGCCAGTTCGTGCACTTGGCGTTCGATCCCGCCGAGGCGAGGGAGGTAGCAGTCGCTGACATGGGCGATCCTCATCGCCCACGTCCGCCTGTGTCGTTCATGTCGGAATGAACACATTAGCCAGCCGGATCAGTGGCCTCACGGCGCCAGGGCGGTAAACATGGGGTCGGGTGTTGCACCAATGGATCGTCGTCCTACTCGGCCTCGGAGCAGCCATGGCGTTCGCGCTGTCGAGCTCTCTGAAGCACGTGAGCGCCGGGCAGCACCCCGACGCGCAAAGCATGGGGCCCCGCAAGCTGGTCCGATTCGTGCAGGCCATGCTTTCTCATCCCCTGTGGCTCGGTGCCATCGGCTGCGACCTGGTGGGGTTGGGGCTGCAGGTCAGCGCTCTACACCTCGGGGCGCTCGTGGTCGTCCAACCTCTCCTGGTCACCGGGCTGGTCTTCGCCCTCCTGCTCCGGCGGTTCCACGACCGTCATCACATCGGCCGGCGCCAGGTGGTCTGGGCGATCGTGCTGAGCGCTGCCCTGGCAGGTTTCGTGACCCTGGCAACGACCGCCCCCAACTCGGTTAGGCCGGAGAAGGCGGACCGCCTGCCCGCTGTGGTCGCCGGCCTTTGCGGAGCGCTCCTGGCCGGCGCGTGTGTCGAGCTCGGCCGACGTCAACGGAACGAGGGCCGCTCAGCGGCCCTCCTGGGTATCGCAGTCGGCATCATCTACGCGGCCACCGCAGGGCTGCTCAAGGGGGTGACGGACGTGGCGCTGAAGGGACCGGTTGCGCTGTTCTCGAGCTGGCAGCTCTACGCCGTCATCGTCATCGGGGCGACCGGGTTGCTCCTCAACCAGCTCGCTTTCCAAGCCGGACCCTTAACCGCGAGCCTGCCGGCGACGGCGACCGTGGACCCGCTTCTGAGCATCGTGGTGGGCGTCTTCGTGTTCGACGAACACATTCGACGTGGGCCGGCCGGCGGGGTGGTGCTCGCTTTGCTGGTGGTGTTGTTGGGAATCGCCGTGATCCAGCTGGCCCGGAACCCGGAGTATGCGGCGGCTAGGGCCGAAGAAGCAGCCGGAGGTCCTTGAGCCCATTGTTGAGGTTCGACCGGATCCGCTTGGGCTCGCCGTTCAACTCGATCACCGGGAACGTCTTGAACAGCTCCTCGAAGAAGACCCTGCCCTCCAGCCGGGCCAGGTGCACCCCGAGGCAGAAATGCTGCGCTATCCCGAACGAAAGGTGCGGGTTTGGGCGGCGGTGGATGTCGAAGCGCTGCGGGTCGGTGAACACTTCCTCATCGCGGTTCGCCGACGTGTACCACATCGCAACCTTGTCGCCGGCCTTGATCGGCACACCCCGGATCTCGGTGTCCGCGGTGG
This sequence comes from uncultured Acidimicrobiaceae bacterium, assembly GCA_964497005.1. Lineage (GTDB taxonomy): Bacteria > Actinomycetota > Acidimicrobiia > Acidimicrobiales > Palsa-688 > DASUWA01. The sequence goes on from CAZCCS010000268.1 coordinate 2,425, forward strand.
CGGTCCGGCGGAAGTAGTGCAGCGGGTTCGCCCAGCGCAGGACCTCCTCGACGGCCCCGGGAAGGAGTGATCGATCGGAGCGCAGCTCGTTCAGCTGGTCCGGGTGCTGGATCATCGCGAGGACACCCGACGAGAGCATCGTCTTGGTGGTGTCGTTACCGGCAACGACCAGCTGCACGAAGAAGCTTCCGAACTCGATCTCCGACATCGGCCCGTCTCCGAAGTTGCCCGACAGAATCAACGACGCGAGATCCTCCCGTGGCGGTTCGCTCCTTCGCTGCTGGGCGAATCCGATGGCGTACATCGCCATCTCGACCATTCCCTCATCGGTATAGGACTCCTCGCTAGCGAGTTCGGGGTCCTGGCTGCTGGTCGCCTGCTCCGCCCATTTGCGGATCTGGGGCCAGTCCTCCTTAGGGATGCCGACCAGCTCCCCGACCACCTGGCTGGGAACCAAACCTGCGACCTCGTGGCAGAACTCGACCTCGCCCCGCTCCGCTGCTTCGGCCATCACGTCTCTGCAGATCGACCGGACCCGGTCTTCCAGTCCGCCTATCACCTTCGACTTGAAGCTGTCCGCCAAGGGCTTCCTGTAGGCGGTATGCCTGGGCGGGTCCATCATCAACAGCATGTTGCGGGTTCGCTCGAGCTGTGAGGGCGGCGGGTTCTCCAGAATCACTCCTTGCCGCTCAGCCGAAAACAGCTCCGGGTTCCGCGCGACGTGCGCCACATCGGAGTGCTTGAGCACCGCCCAGTACCCGGGTTCACCCCGCATGTCCTGCCAGTGCACCGGATCGGTCCGGCGGAGCTCCGCGAAGATTTCGTGGATCGGCCCGTCGACGTAAAGGTCCGGGTCGTATATGTCGACGGTCTTCACCCGACGATCACCGGGGGACGCCCGAGGCCCTGCTCCTCGCACAGGGCAAGGTAGAAAGCCAGGCTCCCGGCGCCGTCGGTCACCGAGACCACGTTCCCTTCGGCATCGAGGTTGAGGTTCATCCCGTACATGTGGAACCACACCCGGGTGTTGTCTTCGATGGATTGCAGGGTGTGAACCGAGTTGGCCGGTTCGTAGAGGAAGGAGTCCGCCCTATTGACGTACTCGTACTCCTTGTACTTCCAGGCTCCCGACTTGGTGTAGCCCCACACCGGCCCGGTATGCCGGTGAGTCATTACTTCGAAGCCCGCTTGGAAGACGTTCTCGACAATCCAGAGGCTCTCCTTTTCGTGCACTTGCAGCACTCGGAGAAGGTTGCCCCCTCCCATGTCTACAAACGGAACTTCGGATTCACCGAGGTGCACCGCGGTGGGCGCGGGTGCGGTCAACGGCTGGGTCATTGTCAGGTCCTCCCCTACCAGCGCGATCCGGTCTTCGGCAACCGATCGTAAAACCTCCGGTCGAGAAGGGGCTATATGGCGTCCTGCTCAGCGAGATGGGCTATTTCTTCCCAGGAGTATCCGACCTCGAGGAGCACCTCTTCGGTGTGCTGGCCAAGCTCCGGCGCTGCAGCGGCAGCCCTCGCCGGCGTGGCACCGAATCTGACTGGTGAGCCCGGAACCGTGACGTCTTCCCCAGTCGCGGAGGGAACCGAGCGGAGATAGCCGTTCTCCCACGCGCCCGGATCGGCCAAGACGTCCGAATGATCACGGACCGGGGCGAACCTCAGCCCGGCGGCGCCGAGGACCTTGCACCACTCGTCCGTGGACCTGGTGGAAAATGCCTCCCGCAGAACGGGGAACAACCGCCCCTTGTCCTCTTCGCTGTAAAGCACTTGAGGAAAAAGTTCGGCCAGGTCGGGCCTCCCGATCACCTCGTAGAAACGGTTCCGCGCGGCTCCCGCTACCCCGACGACCGCGATCCAACCGTCCGAAGTCGGAAAGATGCCGTAGATGCCGGGAATCAACGGGCTGCCTCCGTTCGCGGGCCCGGCCGGCGATCCGGTGAGTATGCAAGCGGTCAACTCGCTCGCCTGGGCCCAGATCTGACCGCCCAACAACGACGTATCCACTCTTTGTCCCAAACCAGTCCGGCCACGAGCAAGAAGAGCGGCGAGGATCCCGCCGACCATGTTCTGAGATGCGATGTGGTCGGCGATCGTCGCGCCTACAGGAGTGGGCGGGCCGCCACGCCAGCCGGTGGTGCTTATCAGGCCGCCCGAAGCCTGACCGCTTAGATCGGCTCCCTCCCGTTCTGCATCGGGCCCGACCGGTCCGAACGATGACCCTGTCGCATAGACGAGGCGCGGGTTGCGAGCAGCGAGGACCTCGTAACCGAGGCCCCATCGATCCATGGTCCCGGGCTTGAAGTTGGTGATCACCACATCGGCGTTGTAGGCCAGACGCAGAAACACCTCTCGTCCCGCAGGGATGCGCA
>CAZCCS010000269.1:0-3578 GCA_964497005.1 uncultured Acidimicrobiaceae bacterium
GAAATCCGTGTGCCTTCCGGACTTGTCCAGTGCGGCCAAGCCGGCGTCGACCAGATCCTTCGCCGGAAGCCCGATACTGCGAACCAGCGTGTCCCACCCCTCGGGAGCCCATCCCAGCTGGTACTTCCGGACGATCTCGCTGTCGTATCCCCTTTCCCGGCGCAGGTACGCCCTTGCGGGCGAGCTGTCAGGCCCGGATAGGAGACGTTGGTGGTACCAGGCGACCGCCTTCTCCAAAGTTTCCTGAATCCGCGCTCTCCGTTGATGGTCTCGCCCGCCAGCCCCTTGGTCGTCGTAGCGCAACGCAATTCCCGCCCGTCCAGCAAGGCGCTCGACTGCCTCTACAAAGTCGAGATGATCGAGCTCGCGGACGAACGTGATCACGTCGCCTTTCGCCCCACAGCCGAAGCAGTAATAGAAGCCCAACTCCGAGTTCAGCGAAAAAGACGGCGACTTCTCCGCATGGAACGGGCACAGCCCCACCCACCGGGTGCCGACCCTTTTCAGGGCGAGGTGCTCGCTCGCTACCGCGACGAAGTCGGTCGCCGCCCTGACCCTGGCGATGTCCTCGTCGACGATACCCACGGCCCGACCTTACGGCCCCGGTGGGCCCTTAAACAGCGTCGCGCGATCAGCACCCGAGAAGCACGCCGACACGGCGCGCTTATCCGGCGTCAATTGCGCGCCGCGGTTTCAGCCGTTTCGAATAACGGCCTGTGCCGACGCAAGACGGGCGATGGGTACACGGTAAGGAGAACACGACACGTAATCGAGGCCGGCCCGGTAGAAGAAGTCGATGGACTCAGGGTCGCCTCCGTGCTCCCCGCAAACTCCTAGCTTCAGATCCGGACGAGTGGACCGCCCCCGCTCAACGGCGTCGCGCACCAACTGGCCCACTCCGGCCTGATCGATCGTCTCGAACGGGTTCCTCTTCAACAACCCGAGCTCCAGGTACGCCGACATCATCCGCCCCTCCACGTCGTCGCGCGAAAAACCGAAGGTCATCTGGGTCAGGTCATTGGTGCCGAAGCTGAAGAAGTCGGCTTCCTCGGCAATCTCATCAGCACTGATGGCCGCGCGGGGAGTCTCGATCATCGTTCCAATGATGACGTCGGGCTTCTTGCGGAGACCCTTGGTCTCGCCGGCGATCGCGTCGACCACCCACGAGCGAGCCAAAGCAAGCTCCTGCCGGGTGACGGTGAGCGGGATCATCACCTCCACTTTGGGCTTTCCGCCCGCCGCTACCCGCTCTGCTGCCGCCTGCATCAGGGCACGGACCTGCATCCCGTAAAGACCCGGCTTGATCACGCCGAGCCTGACGCCACGGGTGCCGAGCATGGGGTTGAACTCGTGCCACGCCTTGGCCGCCTCGTAGAGCTTCTCCTCTTCGGGAGTGAGACCTTGAGTGGCCTTCTTTATCTCCAGCTCCTCGATCGAGGGGAGGAACTCGTGCAACGGCGGGTCGAGGAGCCGGACGGTGACCGGCAGCCCGTCCATCGCCTCGAGGATCGAGACGAAGTCCTGCTTCTGGGCTTCGCGCAGCTCCTCCAGCGCCGACGCCTCTTCCTCGGGAGTCGAAGCGAGGATCATCCGCCGGACGATCGGCAGGCGGTCTTCCGCAAGGAACATGTGCTCCGTCCTGCACAGCCCGATGCCCTCGGCTCCGAACCGGCGTGCGTTGGCGGCGTCGGGACCGTTGTCAGCGTTGGCGCGCACCGCCAGCTTTCCTTTACGGACGGCGTCCACCCACTTCATGATCTTCTCGTAGCTCTCGGGGAGCTCCGGGAGCTTCACCGGCCACTCGCCCTGCGCGATCTCGCCGGTGGTGCCGTCAATGGAGATGTAGTCGCCGGCCTGGACGGTCACTCCGCCGACGGTGAACTCGTTCGTTCCGATGCGTACCGACTCCGCTCCAACGACCGCCGGCTTCCCCCAGCCCCGGGCAACGACCGCCGCGTGGCTGACCAGTCCGCCGCGGGTGGTGAGGATGCCCTGTGCCGCGATCATCCCGTGCACGTCCTCGGGCGACGTCTCCGAGCGGACGAGTATCACCCGCTCGCCGCGCTCCGCCGCCGCGGCCGCGTCGTCAGCGGAAAACACCACATGCCCCACCGCCGCCCCGGGCGACGCGGCCAGACCCTTGCCCAGCGGCTGCTTCGGCCACTCGGCGAACTGCGGGTGCAGAAGCTGGTCGAGGTGATCAGCGGTGATCCGCATGATCGCCTCCTCCCGCGTGATGGTCCACTTTCCGCGCTGGGAGGCCATATCCGCCGCCATCTTGAACGCGGCACCCCCGGTCCGCTTCCCGACGCGGGTCTGCAGCATCCAGAGCTTGCCCTGCTCGATGGTGAATTCGGTGTCGCACATGTCCCGGTAGTGCGCCTCGAGCCGGCCGAAGATGTCCATCAGCTCCTTGAAGATCTTCGGGAACCGCTCCTTCAGCTCTGAAAGCGGGAGGGTGTTGCGGATCCCCGCGACCACGTCTTCGCCCTGGGCGTTGACGAGGAAGTCGCCGTACTCGCCCTGGTTGCCGGTGGCAGGGTCGCGAGTGAAGCCGACGCCGGTCCCGGAGTTGTCGTCTCGGTTACCGAACACCATGGTCTGGACGTTCACTGCGGTTCCGAGGTCGTGCGGGATACGCTCGCGCACCCGGTAGGCGACGGCGCGTGCTCCGTTCCACGACTTGAACACCGCCTCTATCGCCCCGCGCAGCTGATCCTGCGGCTCCTGGGGGAACGGCTGGCCCGTCTCCCGCTCGACGACGCCCTTGTATACGTCGCACAACTCGCTGAGGGCGCCGGCGGGCAGTCCGGCGTCGCTCTTCGAGCCGGCCTTCTCTTTCGCCTTCTCAAAGGGACCGTCGAACCGCTCGCCCTCCACGCCGAGCACGATCCGCCCGTACATGGAAATGAATCGGCGGTAGGAGTCGTAAGCGAAACGCTCGTCATTGGTCTGATCGGCAAGCCCCTTGACCGACGCGTCGTTCAGTCCCAGATTGAGCACTGTGTCCATCATCCCGGGCATCGAGAACTTCGCTCCGGACCTGACGCTGACGAGGAGTGGGTCCGCCGCGTCGCCCAGTTTCTTTCCCATCGCCTTTTCAAGACGCCGCACCTGCTTGGCGATTTCATCGGAGAGGCCGTCGGGCCACCCTCCCGCCATGTACGCGCGGCAGGCGTCGGTGGTGATGGTGAACCCCGGCGGCACCGGAAGCCCGAGGACCGAGGTCATCTCGGCCAGGTTGGCGCCCTTTCCGCCAAGAAGGTCCTTGAGGTCCATCGGCGGCCTGCGGTGCTTGTGGTCGAAGGAGTAGACGAACGGCATAAGGGCGAGTCTAAGGCGGTTGCGGGACGGCTAAATCCGGTCGGGGGCTGGTAAATCCCGTTAGGCGCTGGGATCTGGAGGATCTACAGGGCGAGGCGCGCCGAGATCTCGTCGACCAGCGAGTCGATCGGGACCCGCACCTGCTTGGTCGTGTCCCTGTCCCGGATGGTGACCGCTCTGTCGTCCAGTGAATCGAAGTCGACCGTCACGGCCAGCGGGGTCCCGATCTCGTCCTGGCGGCGGTAGCGCCGGCC
>CAZCCS010000269.1:3588-4771 GCA_964497005.1 uncultured Acidimicrobiaceae bacterium
GTGCCGCGACCCTGCGCGCTCCGGCACGGCGGGCTACGGCACGGTGGGCTGCAAGCGCCGGCGCAGCTCCTCCGCCTCGCGGTCCAGAGGGAGACGCTCCTGTTGCAGGGTGTCCCGGTCGCGGATGGTGACCGCCCTGTCCTCGAGCGACTCGAAGTCGATGGTCACGGCCAGGGGGGTGCCGATCTCGTCCTGCCTGCGGTAACGCCGGCCGATCGACTGGGTCTCGTCGTAGTCGCACATGGCCAACGGCTGCAAGAGTCCCAGAACCTCTGTTGCGACCGGGACGAGCTTCTCGTTGCGTGACAACGGCAGGACCGCCACTTGATACGGCGCGATTTTGGGGTGCAGCCGGAGGACGGTGCGTGTCTCTCCGCCGATCTCGTCCTGGTCGTAGGCCGCGATCAGGAATGCCATCATCGTTCGGGTTGCGCCGGCGGCCGGCTCGATCACGTAGGGGAAATACCGTTCGCCGCTGGCCTGGTCGTAGTACTCCAACCTCACACCGCTGTGCTCGGTGTGGGCCTTGAGGTCGTAGTCGGTCCGGTTGGCGATCCCCTCCAGCTCGCCCCATCCCCAAGGAAAAAGGAACTCCACGTCCGATGTGCCGGCCGAATAGTGGGACAGCTCCTCATCTGTGTGCGGCCGGAGCCGGAGCATTTCGCGGGGAATGCCGAGATTGACGTACCAGTCGAAGCGCTCGGTGCACCAGTAGTCGAACCATTTCGGCGCCTCGGCGGGAGGGACGAAATACTCCAGCTCCATCTGCTCGAACTCGCGGGTGCGGAACACGAAGTTTCCCGGGGTGATCTCGTTCCGGAACGACTTTCCCACCTGGGCGATGCCGAAAGGTGGCCGCTTGCGCGAGGTCTGCAGGACGTTGAGGAAGTTCACGAACTGGCCCTGCGCGGTCTCGGGCCGGAGGTATGCGACGTTGCTCTCATCCTCTACCGGACCAACGAAGGTCTTGAACATCAGGTTGAACGGCCGCGCCTCCGTAAGGTCGGTGCTGCCGCAGTTGGGGCAGTGGATCCTCCCGTCCTTCGGGTCGGGCTCCAGGTGGTCCGCCCTCCAGCGTTCCTTGCAGTTGCGGCAGTCCACGAGGGGATCGGCGAAGGTGGCCAGATGGCCGGACGCCTCCCAGATCTTCGGGCTGGAGAGGATCGCCGCGTCCAAGCCCACC
>CAZCCS010000270.1:0-4767 GCA_964497005.1 uncultured Acidimicrobiaceae bacterium
GGAACACCCCCACGGGGATCCAATCCGCCATTCGCGACGACGCATATCGACGGTTCCCGGAACGGTCGACTCGAGGCCGCCCAGAGCCGGCGTGTCCCATATCGTGCACGCCGAACTCCTGGGCCAGTCGCCCCTATCGCCGGCTGACGGATACGTTTCTTGGGCGGAAGCTGGCAGGTGGTGGTCAGTCAAGAAGGCGAACGGCTGTGGTTCGCGTCTGGGCAGCAGCCAGGAGTGGTGGATTCTCGTCGACACTGGCAAGGCAGAGGTCGGCTTTCAGGTGCTCGGCGGCGGCGAGAGCTTCGAGGGACATGAGGTTCAGCCGGACACCGTCATCGACGAGGCGCGCCATCGGCCATGCCAGTTCTCGCAGCGAGAGGAGCTCGATCGAATCGGGAAGGCGCGTCACCGCTTCGATGGCTGCTGCGCCGACAGAGGGGTCGGCGCGGCCAAGGGCGCGGGAGAACACCCCTACCACGGAGCGATCACCGACAGACCGACAAAGGCGGTGATACCAAAGTCCGGTTGTGAAGACGCGACCACCGCCAGGGCGTAGCTCTTGCGGTTCGTCGTCGAGCAGGATGCGTAGCAGGAGATGATCGTCGACGACGAATAGCCTGCCGGTCACTCCAGATCGGGATCGGCGGCGGCAGCCGCCTTCGCGAGCTTGGCGTAACCCCCGGCGTCGTCAATAGCTGCACGGAGCAGCGCACGCAGGCCGCCCCGGCCCGCTGGCACTATGAGGAGGGAATCTCCAAGGTCGGCGATCTCGACGGTTCCGCCTTTGTCGATGTTCCATCGGCGTCGTGCGTCCGCCGGAAGGGCCATCTGCCCCCGGTCGGACACCCTGAATTCTGCGATAGCCATACCCCCAGACTACCAGGTGGACAAGGCTCGGTTACAAGAGTGCCTTGTAGCCCTCGTTCTGACCTTACCCAGGTGACCCCTACCACGCTTCCAGAACGTCCCCAAAGAACACTGGCTCAACTATCCCTGATCGCCGGCTGTGGGCTATCTCCCCGTCGGTCGGGCGGCCTTAGCCGGCGATGATCGGTGTCGGCCATGCGCTGAGGACAAGCCAGCCCAGCTCCGACCGAGACTCCCTAGAAGCTGCGGCCGAGTACTGGTAGAACAGCCGCTAGGGAGCGAATGGCTGCGACACCTGTGGTCTATGGAAGTCCGGCGCGGTCGAGCTCCTGTTGGAGTCGGGGCCGTCGCCGATGGGTCTCGCGGAGTTCGGCGATCAGGTCGTCGACGCCTGCCGCTTGGTCGGTGCCGGCGGCCAGCTTGCGCATCCGGGCCAGCCGTCGGGCCGCGAACCGGTAGTGCTGGGCGTCGGCGGTGACGAGCTCGTTCTGCACCAGTCGGGTCATGACCGAAAGGACGGCGAGGGGGTCGATCTTCTCGTAGGCCTTCACCAGGTCGTTCCAGGTTCGGTCGTCTTCGAGACCGAGGGTGTGGGCCAGATCCCAAGCTAGAGACGCGTCTTTGAGCGTCAGGAGTGCGAACAGAACGGCGTCGCGCGGTCGCGCCGCCATGACCTCTTTGCCGTAGGTCGGCCACGTCTCCTTCGCGGCCTCATATACGTGGGCCGCGGTCGACGACGACGGCCAGCGTCTGAACACTTCCAGCCGGGCCTCGAGGAGTTCGCCAGGTCGTTGTTTGGCCAGTAGCTCGCACCAGTAGTCGGCCGCTTGGAGCGACTGGTGCGACGGGCCGATGTCGATGGCATCGCGCGCCCACGCAATGGCCAATTCGGTGTTTCCGATCTCGGACAGAACCTTGGCCGTGTCCAAGTACCAGGCTGCTACTCGGCGGTCCTTGGCGTGGGTGCGAATGACGGCGTCGACGTCTCGGTCATGGACAGCTAGTCGTTTGGCGTTCCATTCCAATACGAACCAGTCGTGGGAATGCGGCGAGGACCAGCGCCCGTCACTCGCAGGTTCGGGGCTGAGCTCGCGTCGGCGGGCGTCGAGTTTGGAGCGGTAGGTGGCCAAGCCTTTGGGACCGAGCGCGGGGGCGTAGGCGACGGGATCGATCTGGAAGTAGTCGACTTCGCCGTCGAATTGAAACGTGATCATCCAGTCGACGAGTTTGGCGGCCGGCACCCGCGCCGCTGCGGCGGCCTCCGGGTGGAGATCGAGCAGGCGTTGGCAGGCGCCACCGATGATCCCGCTGGAGTCATCGGCGCGCGCTATTACCTTGATCGCGGAGGCGATCGCCTTCTGCGTGACGGTGTACACCTCAGCCGGATCAGCAGTGAGTTGGGCCGCTTCGAGGATGTCCACCGCTTCGTGCATCTGTTCGCCGTGCGCATTCGCGACTCTCCAGCGCCAGGTCTCCGCTCGGGTTCGGATGAGCGGCAATACCGCGTCGGCCAGCCCGGTCAACAGTCAGCTCCTGAGTCGGTCAGGCGACGCGTACCCCGTCGACGATGTCCGCCGGAACCTGTTCAGGGAACGTGATGACGAGATGGCGGCCGAGAGCGGCGGCCACGCGGGCCAAGGTGTCGAGCCTGTTGTTAGCCCCGCCGCCTTCCTCGAGGCGAGAGATCACTGACTGGGTCGTGCCCATCCGTTCTGCCAGCGCTTTCTGGCTCAGCCCGGCCTGGGTGCGGAAATCGTAAATGAGCTGGCCCAGGGCGAGATCCTGGTGGACACCGGCTCGCGTCTCTGCGCTCGGTACCGGACGGCTGCTCTTAATGTCTTCCCAACGGGAGTAGTTGGCCATGATGTTCCTCTCAGGGATTGGTGCGGGCGCAGTCTTCGGCTGCTTTGTGGGCTCTGGCGATCTCAGCCCTCTCGTTGTTGCGCTGCTTGCGGAAGGTTGTCAACAACACGATCCGTCCGTCGGTGGTGAAGCGGTAGGTGATCCGGCGAGCTGTCGGCCCGAGGGTGAAGCGAAGTTCGAACAGGCCCTCGCCCAGGCTCCTTGACAAGGGCATTCGGGCGGTCGATCCGAGTTCCGCCAGTCGATCGATGATGACGACGGTCCGATCCCACTGGGCTGGTTCGAGCCCGATTAGCCACGCAGTCACCTCCTCGTGGAGCTCTACGCCGGCCACACGTCACAATATCGCATTGATGCGATTATCGCAAGAGTGCGATAGAACGAGCATCCCAAATTCATCCCAAATTCCTGCCGGCAGGCCGTCCAATCGAGTCTCCTGGTCAGAGACCTAAGCTCGGCGAAAGTCCTGGTAGAGGGCCTAATCAGCGATACTGGGCGGACGGTGCATATCCGAACGGACACTTCGTATCAGGCTCATAACCCGAAGGTCGTTGGTTCAAATCCAACCCCCGCCACTACAGAAGCCCTGGTCAGGAACCATTTCCGGCCAGGGCTTTCTCGCGCCTGGGCTCTGCGATCCGGTCGTGTCAAACCTGTGTCAAACCTCCCCAGCCGGGCCAGGCCGGATGTCGCATGGGCCCAGAAATCGAGGCCGCGCCTGGCCGTTCAGGCTCGTTATGAGCCGCCGAGCCTGCGAAGCAGGCGACCGCGGAACCAGGTGACCAGAGGGAGCCCGGTGGTTTCTCGCTCTGGAAAGCCACCGACGGGAGGAGGCTCGCGGCCAACGATAACCCGCCGCCGTCCGGACGTCTATGAGCTAAAGGCTCGGGACCTCGCGGCCGAGGTGAAGAGGGTGGCAATGGCGCCCTCTGTTCGTTTCGCCGCGCCTCGGGACCTTGGAATCATCGCGGCTCTGGCGCCTGGTGCCATACGCATGGCCGCCCAGCCGATCCTGCGCAGCTCCGACCTGGCTGTGGCCGGCCAGGAAGCCCTGGCCCGAATACACTTGGAGCCCAGCCAGCCGCCGGACTGGTGGCTAAGGTCGGCCGAAGGCGTTGGGCTGCGTCCTGAACTCGAGCTTGCCTGCCTGAAGGCGGCGCTGGAGCTCGGGGACCCGCCCGAGGGACAGTTGCTCTTCGTCAATCTCAGCCCGTCGGTTCTGGAGAACCCCGATGTCGCCGAGGTTCTTGGCCGCCTTCCCGAACGCCTCGTGCTGGAGATATCCGAGTGTGAAGCCGTCGAGGACTATGGGCGCCTCCGCTCGCTGTTGGCTCCTCTCCTCGAGCAGGGAGTGCGGATCGCCATCGACGACACCGGGGCCGGGTACTCAAGTCTCCGGCACGTAGTCGAACTGGCCCCGGACTTCCTGAAGCTGGATCGGGAGCTGGTTCGCGGTCTGGACTCGGACCCCACGCGCACGGCGCTAGTGAGAGCCGTGGTCTCATTCGCCCGGGAGGTCGGCACCCACGTCATAGGTGAGGGTGTCGAGACCAGAGGGGAGATGGAAGCTCTCAGGGATGCGGGCGTCCACTTCCTCCAGGGCTACCTGCTGGGTCGACCCGCGTTCGGCTGGAGCAGTGGGCCCTGGTCGGGTCCAGCCGTGGAAGGAAACGGATGGCTGCGCTCGCAGATGGAGGGACTTACCCGACGGCTGGAGGAGTGCCAGGACGTCCGCTCGGCTTGCGCGGCGGTGGCGGACTTCCTCTTCCGTAGAGGGTCGGTGATGCCAAGCATCTACCTGGAGCGAGGTGGCACTCTCCGGTGCACGGCTCAACGAGGCCTGTGGCAGGTGTTGGACGGGATGTCCGCGTCGACCGGTATCACGGGACGATGCTGGGCGACCGGCAGCCGCATCATCGTGGACGAGGTGGCTGAAGCCTCTGACTACATGGAGGCCATCCCCGGGGTCCGTTCGGAGGTCTGCTTTCCGATCCGACGCGGTGACTCCGTGGTCGGCGCCCTTAATGTGGAATCCTT
>CAZCCS010000271.1:0-4737 GCA_964497005.1 uncultured Acidimicrobiaceae bacterium
CTACCACTTCCCGGTTCTGTCACCGGGCTGCACCGCCTGCAGGGCCTGCCGGGATGTCTGCCCGGACTTCTGCTTCGAAGTGTTCAAGTGGGACACCAAACCCACGGAGGCGAGCTGATGGCCCCGAAGCTTCTGCAGGGCAGCGACGCGGTGGCTCAGGCCGCAATCGCCGCCGGTTGCGGCTTCTTCGCCGGGTACCCGATGCTGCCGTTCACCGACCTGCTGGAGAGCATGGCGAGGCGGATGCCCGGATCCGGCGGGGTCTGCATGAACGCCGAGAGCGAGATCGAAGCTGTGAACATGACCCTGGGTGCGGGGGCCGCTGGCGCCCGCGCGGCGACCGGTTCGTGCGGGCAGGGGATCGCGCTGATGCAGGAGGCGATCGCCGAGGCGGCCCTGAACGAGGTGCCGTTCGTCGTGTTCAACATGGCCCGCGGCCAGCAGGACTACTTCCAGTGCACCCGTGGTGGCGGCTGGGGGGATTACCGCACGATCTGCCTGGCGCCCAAAGACGTCGTGGAAGCGGTGGATCACACCCAGCTTCTGTTCCATCTGGCCGACCAGTACAGGTCACCGGTGGTCATGTACGGCGACTACCTGATCTCTCACACCTACATGAGCGTCGACGTCGCACCGATCGAATTCGGCGCGTTGCCCCCGAAGGACTGGGCGCTCGACGGCACCAAGGGCGGTACCGGGCAGTCCCGTCAGATCTGGACGTGGGCGATGGGAAAGGCCAACGAGCCCGGTCCCGGGCCGGACCTGCACTGGCAGCGGATCGCCGAGAAGTTCGAGGAGATTGCACGAGTCGAACAGAGATGGGAGTCGGTCCGCTGCGAGGAGGCGGACACCGTGATCGTCTCCTTCGGAACGTCCGCTCCCTTCGTCGAGCAGGTGGTAGGCGAGCTACGCGAGGACGGGCACCGGATAGGAGCGTTCCGTCCGATAAGCCTGTGGCCTTTCCCGGAGTCTGCTCTCGCGGAAGCCTGCGCCAACGCGTCTCGGGTGCTGGTCTTCGAAATCAACGCCGGTCAGATGATCGACGACGTGCGCCTCGCCGTCGGCGGCCGTGTTCGGGTCGAGCCGATCGGAAGGGTGAGCATCGATTTCAGCGGGATGCGCCAAGGAGAGATCCTGAGTGTCCCGTGGATCCGCCAGCGCGTCCTCGGGCTGATCAGCGAAGGAGCACTTGCATGACGTCGAGCCCGCCGACCGCACCCGGACGCAAGGTGGCCGCCGCGCTCGCGCCGCTTCAACTGTCCGGCGAGCATCATCTCTGCCCGGGCTGCGGCCACCCCGTCGCATGGCGGCTCCTGATGGAGGTAATCGCCGAGCTCGATCTGGCGCAGCGGGCGATAGGCGTGGTGGGCCACGGCTGCTACACGAACATCGTGTCGCTGGCGGACATCGATTTCCTTCAGTGCCTCCACGGCCGCGCGCCCGCGGTTGCCACCGGGGTCAAGCGGGTCCGGCCGGAGGCCGCGGTCTTCACCATCCAAGGGGACGGCGACGTGGCGAGCGAGGGTCTCGCCGAGGTGCTGCACGCCGCTGCTCGCGGCGAGAAGATCGCCGTGGTCATGCTCAACAACGGGGTGTTCGGCGACACCGGAGGGCAGATGACCGCGGCGTCGGTCGTCGGCCAGCGGACAAAGACCAGCCTCGAGGGTCGTGAGCCCGAGGACCACGGGTACCCCGTTCCGGTGGCCGAACTGGTTGCATCGCTGCCCGGTGCCGCCTACGTGGCCCGCGGGGCGGTGAACAACGCGGGTTCGATCGCCAAGACCAAGCGATACCTGAAGCGGGCTTTCCAGGTCGCTGCTGACGGCGAGGGTTTCAGCTTCGTCGAGGTCCTCACCATGTGCCCGACCGGTTGGTTCCTGCCGACCTCGGAGGGACCGGGCTACCTCGAAGGCACCTTCGAGAAGACGTTCCCGATCGGGGCGCTCAAAGGTTCCTGATCCGGCCCGTCGAGGGTCGGATACGGCTGGCGCTGGACTTCTTCAACCAGGCGGTCGAGCAGACCGGCCAGCTCCGCAACGTCCTCGTCGGGCCAGGTGGCGAGCGCCCGTCTCATGTGCCGCCAGATCACTTCGCGCATCCGGTCGAAGGTCTCGTAACCCAGATCGGTGGCCTCTACGACGGTCATCCGGCCGTCGTCCTCGCTGCGCCGGCGGAGAAGAAGTCCTCCCTCCTCGAGCTGGCGGAGCTGTCTGGCGACGATGGCGGGGTCGAGATCGAGCATCCCGGCGAGCTGTCCGGGGGAGGTGGCTCCCTCGACCACCCGGCCGAGCAGCCGGTAGCCCTGCTGGGAGATCGAAACTCCTGCCGCCGCGGCCAGCTGCTGGTGGATCCTCCTGCTCCCCTCCAGCCTGAACAGGGTCTGGATCGCTGCGGTTACCGCATCGGTTTGGTCGCCGCCGATGGCGGGGACCGCCTCCGTTCGACCATCCCCCGTCGGGTCGCCAGCCACGCTGACAGGCTACCGGTTACTTGACCTCGGTCAAGTACACCGAGGTAGACGGGTTACGCGTCTGCGCAAACAACCCGGATCTACACAAGCCGGAAGCCCTTAATAGCCCATGTTCGGCGGAGCGGTTAATGCCGGTTTTGGCGCGGGTACGACAGGGTCATGCTGCTCGACGTCCTCATCGCACTCATAATCGTGGTCTTGGCTGTAGCGCTCGGTCTGACCGTGCACCCTCTCTTCTGGCTGGTGATCATCCTGGCGGCGTTCTGGATGTTCGGCCGGCGCGGTTCCCGCAGGGGGGCGGGCTACTAACCATCAAGCGGTCCCGTTAGCGAGACGGTTGAGCGCGTCGCGCCCGATCGTCTCGTAGTCGGGGCGGCCGTTGAGGCCTATCCCCAGGAACATCAAGCCGAACAGAGCGGCCCATCCGGCGGCTCGCAGTTCCGTCCCGGGGTCGTGGGCGTCGTACTCGGCCAAGAGAGCGGCTCGTCCGCGATCGTCGAACAGGAGCCATGCGACGGCGAGATCCGTCGCAGGATCACCGGCGCAAAGATCACCGAAGTCGATCACCCCGGTGATCGAGCCGTTGCAAACGATGACATTGTCGGGATGGAGGTCGCCGTGGATCCAGGTCGGTTGGCCGTCCAGCGGCGGCGCTGCCAGAGCGGCCGTCCACACCTCCCGGATCGGGTCGGCGGGGATCACGTCCCGTAGTTGCAGGATTCGTTCCTCGAACGTTTCTTTGCGTTGGGCGAGAGCCACGCCGCGCCACGGGTTGCTCGGAGCATCGGGTGGTGCTTCCCTGTGAAGCGATTTCAAGAACCCGGCCAGCGACCGTCCGGCCGCGCTTGGATCGGCAATCGGTTCGCTGCTTGACGGGAGGCCTTCAATCCACCTCACGATCGACCACGGCCACGTGTAGCGCGCCGAAGGTGATCCCAGCCGAAGCGGCACGGGTACGGGGAGGGACAAGGTGGGCGAGAGCACCGGCAACCACCGTTGCTCGGTCAGGAGCAACTCTACGGCGACCTGACGGCGAGGCAAGCGGACGAGAAGCTCCGGTCCGAGCCGCCACAGCGAGTTGTCGAAGCCCGCGCCTACATGGCGCAACTCCAGGCCCGCCAGGTCAGCGTGCTGCTCCTCGATCAAGACCCTCACGAGGGTCTCGTCGATGTCGACCTCTGAATCGGGCCAGGTCACCACACGAAGCTACTGCCGCGGGATTCCCGCACAGAAGGTCGAAATTGTAGGTGTGGGTAGGCTGGACCGGTGATGGGCGGAGACGCGGCTATAGCACCCGATTCGGGTAATCCCGAGGTCGCTATTTCGGGAAATGACATAGCCGACGCGGCTGCGCTTTTGGCTGGAAGCAGACAGCTGATTGAGGAGGCCCGCCGGATACTTTCGGGCACCTATCCGGCAGATGACCCGGTTCCCACGGCTCCGAATATGCGTGCGTTCCCGGCCGCGGTGAGGCTGCCCGAGCCGGAGGTGACCCCTCGAGGGCCGTGGCGGCGCCGCCTCGTCGCCGGGGGGCCGGCGGGTGCCGGG
This sequence comes from uncultured Acidimicrobiaceae bacterium, assembly GCA_964497005.1. GTDB lineage: Bacteria > Actinomycetota > Acidimicrobiia > Acidimicrobiales > Palsa-688 > DASUWA01. The sequence continues at coordinate 4,019 of CAZCCS010000271.1, forward strand.
ATCGTCCTTGTGGCTGCAGGCGTCGCGGCTTTCACCGGCGGTTCACCACGGCACGCCGTGACCGTCGATTCCCAGGGTCCCGGGCTGCAACGGTCCGGTCAGGTGCAGGCCTCCCCAAACCAGGTGCCTCCAGTTCCCGTCACGTCCGTAGAGAACGAGGCGCCCGTCTCGGTCTCCGTTCCCCGGCTGCACACACGGGCGGTGGTTGCAGGGGAGGTCCAGGTCGAGACCTCCGGTCCCGAGGCCGGACTCCTCGACGCACCATCCGACTACCGCCAGCTGGGTTGGTACCGCCACGGCGACACCGGGGCGCTTGTCATCGACGGCCATGTCGGTTATCGGTCTTCCCCCGGCCCGCTGGCCTTCATAGGCTCACTCGCGCCGGGGGACCGGGTCACGGTGGGTTTCCCGTCAGGCGACCGCGTCTACACGGTGAAGGACGTCGCCCGCGCCGCGAAGGGGCTGTTGCCGCAGCAGTACTTCACGAGTGAGTACGACACGGACCTCATGCTGATCACGTGCGACTACACGTCCCCCTTCCGGGCCGGCCACTTCGAGGACAATGTCTACGTGGTGGCGGTTCCGGCACAATGAGTGGCCGGTTTTCCTCTTTTTTCGATACATATTCCGCCGGTTTGCCCGAATCACCCTCGACGTTATAATCCGGACAAGCGGGGAAGGGCTGAGTGCCCACACTTATGCACCTGCCTCGAGCGAAA
>CAZCCS010000272.1:0-4735 GCA_964497005.1 uncultured Acidimicrobiaceae bacterium
GTGAAGATGCCGCCGTCGCTCGCGACCAACCAGTAGCCAAGACCATCCCAGGTTGCTGCCAGAGATGAATAAGTCAGCGCGCCGTCGATCTGGAGCTTGCTCTCAGCGGCGGTAAGGATTACCCGTCATGGGTGTGAGAAAACAGGCGGTATTGCGGTCGCTTCCACCGGACCAACCCCCATGCTGATGTACTTGCCACAGATGGAAACCTGGAAGCTACCGCTGCGTAACTGGTCCACGTCCACACCACCGCTGCTACCGAAGGTGAATCGAGCGGTGGATGGCACGAAGTCAGGGGTCGGGCATGAACCATTGGCGCTTCCCTGTGCTAGCGCGGCGTTGGGGTCGGTCGGCCATCCCAGTTCGATGTAGGCCGGGCCGCCCGAGGTGATCGTGTTGTCGAGTGGTAGAGAGGTGTCGGCGCTCAGCACTAAAGGGGCGAACGATTGTGCCGCACTGAGCTGAACTCTGCCGGCTGCATCGAGAAGGTCCATCCGGGCAGGCGATTCCAGTAGGCACGAACGGGGTGAACCGTCCGCAACCCAAAATGTTGCAACAAAGTTTCCCGCCGCTCCTTGGATGTTCCCCAACTCGATCTTGAGCTGGCTTGCAATACACGCAGGGGCCAACGTTTCAGGCGTCGAGGCCTCAGTAGACGAGGCGGGCGGCGGTGCTATCACCTTGATCGTCGCGGGTCGTCCTCCGCCATCCAAGGCCAACGGGACCCCGACCGAAACTCCAGCGGCGAGAGCCGTCACCGAGGCGAAGGCCCCTCGTCGATACAACCGTCGTCTCGCAGCGCGACGACGAACCTCAGCGATCAGAGCGTCACGGGAACGCCCGGCGGAGAATCCGTTACCCGGCATACCCGTCGCCCCAAGACCGCTCGTCCGCGACCACATTTCGCAGGGCGGCTCTTCCACGGCTGGCGTGTTGCTTGACCGTTCCCAGTTTCAACCCCAAGACCTCGGCCACTTCGTCCTCGGGCATGTCAGCCAAATAACGCAACGCCATAACCTCCCGCTGACGGCGCGGCAAACCAGAGATCCCATCCCGAACGCTGACACGTGTCGCGATCTCGTCTTCCAGCGATACCGGTGGAGCAGGCGGGGGTTCCCCGCTCCGGTTCTTCCTCTTCTTCAGTAGACGCAGGGCCTTGTTCGCCGCTACTTTGAGCATCCATCCCTCCCGATAGGGCAACGTCCGCACCCTCGACCATCGGTCATAGACCACGGCCATGGCGTCCAACGCCACGTCCTCCGCGTCCTGGCGGTTCAAGCCCATCCGGTACACCAATCGCACTGCGCGGTTCCAGGTAGCGTCGAAGAACGCCTCGAAGTCGTCTTCGCCCCCCTGGCCCGACAAGCCTGGCTCCTCTCCAGATCTGTTCCATATCTCAACCGAACCCAACCATCCATCCCTTTAAAGGGCGGTAGCCGCCACTTAGGTTGACACACCCCCAAATACGCGGGACGCTCCGGGGTTCCACTGCCCACGCGATTCGCTTTAGGAGAGGCGTAGCCGCGGCGCGGCGCTATGCATTCGTCTAGCGAGCGAACGCCGGACCGACAAGTCGGGCTCAGGAGATTCTTGGTAGCGTCCGCCCGGTGCCGGAAGCACTCACCACCGTCACGATGCCCGCCGCCGTGTATCGCGGCGAACACACCGTCGTGGTGGAAGAGATTCCGGTGCCGGAGATCGGACCCGCCCAGGTGTTGCTGGAGATCAGCCACTGCGGGATTTGCGGGAGCGATCTGCACTTGATGATGGAGGACTGGGGGCCGGCGGGGATGCGAGGCGGCCATGAGTTCTCGGGCGTTGTGGTGGCAGTGGGGGCCGACGTTGAGGGGTGGGCTCCCGGCGACCGGGCGGTCGGTGGACCCGCTCCGGGTTGCGGCCGGTGCCGTCACTGCCTCGATGGGCGGACGAACCTCTGCGCCGAACGCCAGGGCGGCATTGGCGTCGGGCCGGCCGGGTACGCCCGCTATACGACCATCGATGCCGAGCGTTTGTTCCGTATCCCACCAGAGCTAGCGCTCAGGACCGCGGCATTGGTGGAGCCCGTCGCGGTCGCCCTCCGAGGCGTGCGCCGCGGGACGACTCGGCCAGGTGAGCGGGTGTTGGTAACCGGCGCCGGCCCCATCGGGTTGTTGACCGTCGCCGTCCTGCGAGCGGAGGGTATTACCGACATCACGGTCAGCGAGCCGGGAGAACGGCGCCGTGACCTGGCCGCTCGGGTGGGGGCTAGGGCAGTTGTGACTCCAGACCAGCTACCGGTGCCGGCCATGCCGACCGACATCGTGGCCGAGCCCTACCAGCTGGCGATCGATTGCTCGGGGCGGGCCGACGCCATGGAGGCCGCGCTTGCCAATCTGGATCGGGCTGGGACGTTGGTTCTCTCCGGTACAGGTATGCGCCGGCCCAAGTTCGACCCCAACCGAATCATCCTCCAGGAGCTCACCGTGACTGGAACCGTTGAGTACGTTCCAGCCGACTACCACGCCGCTATTGCGCTTTTGGCTGACGGCCGGCTGCCCGTTGACGATCTGATCGAAGCGGCTGACGTGCCGCTCGATCGTCTCCAAAAAGCCATGGAGCAGCTGATGGCAGGGGAGCTGGCGGGCAAAGTAATGGTGGCGCCCGGTGCCTAGGCCCGGTCAACCCCGGCTCAACCACGTGGCCATGAGCGTTCCGGCTGACCTTCTCGATGAGAGCAACCGCCGCGATATCGTCGCCTTTTACCGCGATGTTTTCGGGTGGCAGGAGCTGCCCACCGAAACGCTGGACCGGCGCCGGCTGGTGCTGAGTGCCTACCGGGTGGACCAGTTCATCTTTCTCATCGCCGACGACGAACCTATGCGTTCACCCAAGATGGATCACTTTGGTTTGGGCGTGGCGACGCTGGACGAGCTCGATGAGTTCTACCAACGGGCCCTGGACTACCGGAAACGAGACGACCGGGTCAACGTGATTGACAAGCAGACCGAACAACACCCAGGAGTCAGGTTGACGAGCTTTTACGTCGGTTACCTGCTGCCGCTGATGGTCGAGGTACAGCACTTCGCGTTTGGCTGACCGGTAAAGGCGCTGGTGGACTCGGCGCCTCCGCTGGGTCCGTCAAGACCTCATCTCAACACGAATTCGACGCGGAGGGATGACCGTCGGGGTCCGTCTTGACGCAACCAATCAGTTGCTATACTATCGCAACTAGTTGGTTGCTACTACAGGAGGACTGCAATGGGGTTTCCTGACCGGATCGAGCGCAGTGTGGAGCTAGCTCACCCGCCGGCGAAGGTGTGGGCCGCGCTCACCACGCCCGAAGGTCTGTCTGCCTGGTTCGGTGACAAGGCGACGATCGACCTTCGCCCAGGAGGGGTCGCTCAGATGACGTTCAGTAGCGGGGTGACGGTCGACATGCGGGTCGAACGGGTCGAGGAGCCGGCTGTGTTCGGCTTCACCTGGCGGCTCCCTGACCTGCTCGAGGACGATCCTCGCCGCACCTACGTGGAGTTCACCCTCGAAGCGGTGGGTGCCGGCACGCGGCTGCGGGTGGTCGAGACAGGTTTTGCACAGCTTCCCGTCGATTCCCGCCAAAAGACCTACGAAAGCCACGCCGAGGGATGGGCGAGCGAGCTCGGCGAGCTGGCGGGCTACCTCGATGCCGCCTGACGTCGAGGTGATCGCGGAGCAGGTCTTCACGGCTCTGGCCGATCCCACCCGGCGAACGATCCTGGCAGCGCTGGCGGCGCAGGGTCCGGCGACCGCTACCGACCTGGCCGATCGTCTGCCGATCACGCGCCAAGCGATCGCCAAACACCTCGTCCTACTGGCCGAAGCGGGTCTCGTGACCCCCGAACCCGGTGAGCGGCGCCGGGTCCGTTACCGGCTCCACTCCGCGCCCGTGCAAGTGGCGCAGCAGTTCCTGGCCGCGTTGGCCCACGACTGGGACGACCGTCTCGAGGCACTAAGGGGCCACCTCGACAGGTCCGCCCCGGTTCTTACCAAGACAAACAGCAAATCCGACTGAAAGGAACCTTTGCAATGACAAAAACCGAGCACCTCTCCGCAACCGACGCGGACTACCAGACGACCATTCGGGTGAAAGCATCCCCCGACGCCCTCTTCGATGCGCTCACCACCGTCGCCGGGCTGGCCGCATGGTGGAACCCTGTCACCGGGTCCGGCGAGACCGGTGGCGAGCTCAGGTTCATCATGAACGCCCCCGAACCGCTGGTGATCCACGTCGACGAGGCGACCCGGCCGACGTCGGTGCGATGGACCGTCACCGACTGCCCCTTCCTCCCCGACTGGATAGGAACCAGGCCCACGTTCACCGTCACCCCGATCGACGCCGACACATCCGAACTCCACTTCCGCCACCAAGGACTGACCGAGGAACTCGAATGCATCGACATGTGCACTCGCAGCTGGAACCACTACATGACGAGCCTGCGCGACTACGTCGAGGTTGGCAGCGGAAGCCCGTTCGGGAGCCCCGCAGACAGAGCTCGTCGCGAAGCCCAAGCGCGAGAAACCGAGATGTCCATCCACGAGGAAACGGTCATCGACGCATCGCCTCACCGGGTGTTCGAGATGCTCACCAGCGGCAGCCTGTTCAGCGCCGCAACTGGGCAGCCCGCCGAGATCACAGATCGCGAAGGCGATTCCTTCTCGCTCTTCGGTGGTCGGGTGGAGGGCCGGCAGATCGAGCTCGTGCCGGGGCAGCGGGTGGTGC
>CAZCCS010000273.1:0-4726 GCA_964497005.1 uncultured Acidimicrobiaceae bacterium
AGATCCTCGAGTTGCTCCGGTCGCTGAAGGACGAATCAGGGATGGCGATGCTGTTCGTTACGCACGACCTCGGCGTCGTGGCCGACATCTGCGATCGGGTAGCCGTCATGTACGCCGGGCAGATGGTCGAGCAGGCGCCCACCGACCGGCTCTTCGTCCGCCCCCGGCACCCGTACACCGCGGGCCTCCTCGCCTCCATGCCGCAATGGTCGGTTCCGGGGCAACCGCTGGCCGTGATCCCTGGCAGAGTTCCCCCGGCCGGCGAGATGCCAACCGGTTGCCGTTTCCGAAGCCGGTGTCCCCACTCGATCGCGGCGTGTGAGGAGCCCGTCGCTCTCGCAGAAGTCGATGCTGAGACGTCCGTACGGTGTGCGCGCCGCGAGGAACTCACCCTGCGGGGTGCGCCCGATCGCATGGCCATTCCGGTGGCTCACCACCCTGTCCCCCACGAGCCACTGCTGTCGGTCAAAGGGCTCCGCAAGGAATTCCCGGTCACTTCGGGTCTGCTCCGACGAGCCCGCGGTCGGGTCAAGGCCGTCGATGGGATCGACCTCAACGTCGGCACCGCCGAGACCGTTGGTCTGGTCGGCGAGAGCGGCTCGGGGAAGTCGACCGTCGCCCGGCTCGTGCTGCGTTTGATCGAACCGACCGGTGGGGAGGTCGTGGTCGACGGCCAAGATCTGGCAACGCTTCGGGGAGGGGCTCTACGTCGGGCTCGTGCCGGGATGCAAATGGTCTTCCAGGACCCCTACTCCTCGCTCGACCCGCGCTCGTCGATCGGGCGCAGCGTCGGTGAGCCTCTTGAGATCCATTTGGGTGTGCACGGCAAGAGCCGAGACGAGCGCGTCGCGGAGCTGTTGGCTCTCGTTGGAATCAGCCCGCACCTGGCTAGTCGGCTCCCGCACGAGTTCAGTGGCGGGCAGCGCCAGCGCATCGCCGTCGCCAGGGCATTGGCCCTCGAACCAAAGCTGCTGGTGTGCGACGAACCGGTGAGCGCCCTCGACGTTTCCACCCAGTCGCAGGTGATCAATCTGCTTTCCGAGCTTCAGGACCGACTCGGTCTGGCATACCTCTTCATCGCCCACGACCTGTCGGTCGTCCGCCACCTCAGCCACCGCATTGCAGTGATGTACTTAGGCCGCATCGTGGAGACCGGACTGGCCGAGGAGGTGTACCAGCACCCAACCCACCCCTACACCGAGGCTCTCCTTTCGGCCATCCCAATCGCCAATCCCGTCCGGCAGCGCCAGCGCAAACGCATCGTGCTGCGAGGCGAGGTACCGAGCCCACTCAACCCTCCGAGCGGCTGCCGGTTCCACACCCGTTGCCCCTACGCCATGGACATTTGCCGCGTGGTCGACCCGCCCCCGTTCCAAACCTCCGCCGGCACCACGACCTGGTGCCACTTGCATACCAGCGGTCCGGTCCTGGCGGGTGCCCCGGTGTCGGTGTCGCCCCTGGCACCGCACTGAGTCAGTAGTCCACCATCCGCTCCCATCCGGTGGGCGGGGCCGCCAGCCGCCAGAACTGCTCGGGCACATTGGCGTCGAGGCGTTCGGTGAGCGCGTGGTCCTGCTCCAGCGGTGGGATCTGACTGGTGTAACACCAGATGGCCTTCCGCTTACGTTCGGTATCGGCGGTTACGGGGACCAGTGCCGGCGTCGGCCACAGACCGGACCGGAACAGCTTCGACACCCGCCATGCCAACATTCCTGGAATGTGCTTGTAGCCATGGTCCTCGTATGCGAACCAGGCCCAGTCTTGGTGGCTCTCACGCACGATCACCGCCGCGTCGTGGGTCATCACGTGGTCAGGGTTGGCCAAACCCATCGGCACGAACACCGCGGTAGGCGCCTGGGCGACTAGCGCGTCCTCGATCACAGGAGCCACGTCCTCGGGCTTCGGCCGGTCGGCGGGATCGAGGTACTGGTGGTCGGCGAACTCTAGCCACACGTGGTCGGCGCCGAGCACTTCCATGGCGGCCCGATCTTCTTCCCTCCGGACGGCGACCACGTCGTCCCCGGCCCGGAACCCGCCCAGCGCGTCCCAGGGGGAAGGGGGGTCCGGGTAGGAGGGTGGACGCCCGCCGAGGACGGTGATGACAGTGGTCTGCGTCTCGGCATGACGGATCAGCATCTGCCCCGCGCCCATAGCCGCGTCGTCGAAATGAGGCGATAGCACCACGATCCGGCCCAATAGCGCCGGATCGACCTGCCCCCACGTCACCTGCGCTTCGTCCATGACCTCCCCCTGGCGGCGGTGTCACACTATGGCATGGACGTTCGGTCGATTGAAGATGTCGCGCCCGAGGTTGAGCACAACGGGACGGTTCCCGTCTGGTGGCTGGTGCGGCCCAGGGAGTTGTTCGAAATCACCAAAGGGGGATACCTCGAACTGGTCAACGAGTTCGAGGTCGCCCGCGGCGGCATGGTCGACCCGCATCAGCATCCGACGCACGAGTTCTATTACGTGACCTCGGGCCGGGGCATCATGACCATCGAGGGCGAGGATCGGGAGGTCAGCCAGGGCGACCTGGTGTACATCCCGCCCAACGCCGTCCACACCCTCCGCCCGGTGTCGGACAACGCTTCGATCCACTGTTTCTGCTTCGCGGTTGGCGAGCCGGGTGCCGGTCCCGTCAATTACACGACGCACTAGGTACGCGGTTGCCGGCGTCGGGCTACGGCCGGGTGACGCTCGTGGTGTCGAGCCCAAGGAGCTCGACAGTGGTCGCACCCTCCCGCAGTTTGGCGAACATCGCCGTCTCTTTATCCGCGCGGGTGCGGCCCCGCGCGAGCGTATCGTGCAGCCCGTCGCGGGCGATCACCGTCACACCATCCCGATCGCCGACGATCCAGTCCCCGGTGGCCACATCGACCTCGCCCACGGGAACCGCTCGGCCGATCTCTCCCCCGCTTACCTTCGTTGCGCCACGCAGCGCGATGAGGGCGCTGAAGACGGGAAAGCGGTGGGCTTCGAGGGCCGCCACGTCCCGAACCCCTCCGTCGATCACCAAACCCCGAATACCTCGAACCTCCGCGGCGGTGGTGAGGACCTCGCCCCAGTAACCCCTCTCGGGGGGATCGGTGGCGACTACCAAAACCGAACCGACGGGCGCCTCGGCCACGGCGGCGTGAATAGCGAGGTTGTCGGCGGTGGCGCACCTGACGGAGTACGCGGGACCGGCAGTTGCGGCACCGGTCCAGGCGGCCCGGATGCGCGGGTGCATCGGCTTCCCGCCGCTCTCGCCGAGCGTTGCCGAACCGAGAACCAGCAACGCTTGGGCCAGATCAACTGGGTCGGAGTTCTCTGACACCGCGATTACCGTACGGCGTTTCGACTCCATGTCAATCTCCCCGTTGAGATGCCAACGCCTGCATGTTGCGGATGGCGAGGGCCACGAGCGTCAGTGTTGGGCCGTACCCGGCACCCGTCGGGAATACCGACGAGTCGGCCACCACCACGTTGGGGATGGCGTGCACGCGACCCCACTCGTCGCAGACCGACGTCGCCGGGTCGCGGCCCATGCGTGTGGTACCGGCGACGTGCCGGGAGATCGGGATGGGACCGATCAGTCCCGGCGAGGTGGCGGTGAAAGCCCGCTCCGCGCCGGCGGTCAGCAGGCAAGCCTCCATCTTTGCCCCGTAATAGGCGGACGCGGCCTGCTCGTGGATATGCGGCTTGTAGGTCACGCGGATTGCGGGGAACCCTCGGACGTCGCGCACCGACGGATCGAGATCGACTCGATTGGTCAATTGGGGGAGGTCTTCGCCCTGCATGCAGAAGCCCCACAAGTGCTCGCGCATTTGGGACCTTCGCATAGCGTCCTTGTGGCCTTCTCCCCACGGAGCCAGCTTGGCCTCTTGAAGCGGATGGGCGGCGCCGGCGTGCTCGACCATTCCCCCCTTGAACCACGGCAGACCCGCGTCCCGAGCGGCAGCCATCGACTCCGGATCGGGAACTATGAAGTCGTCGTGGACGTGCGTGACCGACCGGCCCTTGTGGCCGTGGATTCGCATTGGCATCATGCCCAACACGTAGGTCTGGAAGTGGAACATCAGGTTGCGCCCGATCAGCGGGTCCTCGAATCCCGACAGCAGGAGGAGCCGAGGAGTCTCGAGCCCTCCCGCCGCGAGGATCACGTGTGCCGCGCTCTCCGTGCCAGTCACGCCGTCGGGACCGATGTACTCCACGCCGGTGGCCCGCCCGTTGGTGATGCAGATCCGAGACACGAACGTCTCGGAGCGCAACTCGGCCCGGCCGCTCATCAGCGCCCGACGTAAGGACGCGACCGGGTCGCCCTTGGCGTGGATCGGGCATCCGAAGAACGCGCAGAAGCCGCAGTTGTTGCAGGCGGGCCGTCCGTCATACGGCACCGAGTTGACGGCGGTGGGTGCCGGGTAAGGGTGCCACCCATGTTTCTCGGCCGCTGCGGAGGTGAGCAGCGCTCCGTACATGGGGGCGCCGGGCGGCATGGGGTAAGGACCGGAGCGGGGGGCTGCAAACGGGTTGGCGCCGGCTTCTCCGGCCACTCCGATCAGGCGCTCGGCCTCGGCGTAAGCGGGCTCCAGGTCGTTGTAGCTAATTGGCCAGTCCGCCACGGTTGCGCCGTCGATCGGACCCTGTTCTGACAGCAAGCGAAAGTCGTCCGCTCGGAAGCGGGGAACCTTCCCATCGGCGTGGGTCCCTCCACCACCGACCGTGGAGGGCACGGTGTTGACCTCCC
>CAZCCS010000274.1:0-4722 GCA_964497005.1 uncultured Acidimicrobiaceae bacterium
CCACCGACTGCAAATCAGCACCCGCCCCCACACCAACACCAGAACACGAAGTCGGGCCCGGAGGGTTGGTTGTGGGCGTGGTGGTCGGAGGCGGGGGCGGGGCGGTCGTCGGCGTGGTCGAAGGAGGTGCCGTCGTAGGAGTCGAAGAGGCCGGCGTGGTCAAAGAAACCGGTGCGCTCTGGGCGCTGGCGTTGCCGGCTGCGTCGTACGCGCTGACCGTGTAGCTGTACGTGGTCGAGGCTTGCGCGGTGCCATCGGTGTACGAGGTAGCGGTCACGGTGGCGAGCTTGGAGCCGTTGCGGTAGACGTTGTAGCCCGCGACACCGACGTTGTCAGTGCTCTGGTTCCAACCGAGCTTCACGCTGGTCGGGCTTGATGCGGTCGCGATAAGTCCCGTCGGAACCGTCGGAGGGGTGCTGTCTGCGGGCGCGAACACCACGTCTACCCAGTAGTTGCTGGACTGGTAGCTCAGCGTCGGGAACCCGCTGGACCCGAAGTTATATACCCCGTTAGGACTTCCGGAGGTGCTGACAGGAGCCGATAGCGGGGGGCTGTTCACCGCGGACGTCGCGAAATAGTTCCTACTGTCCGAGTAGTGCCCCTTCGGGTCGAAGTAGGAGACCACGTAAACCCTGTTCGCCGATATTTGAACCGGCGTCGAAAGGTTGGCCTGTTGCCAACCGCTGGCGGTCTCGTTGGTGAAGGTGACGCTGGCCAACAGCTCTCCGTCACTCGCCCATAGGTGCCCGACGTGGGTACCAATGTTTTGGCTGCCTTTGTAGAAACGAACGGCGGTGACCGATCCACTCACCGCGCTTTGGAACTTCACACCCAGCTCGTTGGCGGAGGTGTCACCGGTGGAGACGATGTTGGGGGTTGCTGAAGATGGGAAGAGGGAGCAGGGGCAGTTGTAGGTGCTGGCGCCGGCGTGACTGGCCGAGGACCCCACCACCAACAGCGGGAGGCCTACCCCGGCGCTGACCGCGACCGCTGCGATCAGCGCCCTCAACCGAGGCGAGCGCCCCGGCGCCTTGAAATAGTTCAGGAGTTTGTCGAGAGGATGAAATTCGCGAAGCGGGAGTCTCATTCAGGCCGTATCGACCAGCACTTTTTAATACGAGAGCCCCAGTTCGAGGGGCATGCCGCGACCGCGAAAAATACGCGTTTCTCGGCCGACCGCCCCAGACCGCACACAACCCGGACAAAGCGAGGTATCTGCTCAGGGGTAGGGGTCCTCCTATAGCCGTGGTGTCCGAGTTCCCGTTGCCTGCGGGTGCCTCGGCACGAAAGGAGGACCGCTTGACCGGCCCCACTCGGGTGGCTCCCGGTCGAAAAGTGATCGGGAGTGAGCCCCCGCTGGTCGCGGTCACAACCATGACCTCGTGGGGTCCGGTCTACGGGAGGATCGCGCGTTGGCTGGGAACGGGATTCGCCGAGATCGGCGTCCGGGCGGACATCGTCTGCCTGGGGGAGGCGGACCAGGGTCTGCCGGCTTTTGGGACCGGTCGGTCAGCCGAACCGACTTCGGTCCGCCAAGTGGAGTTGGGTCTGCGCCGGGCGCGCTGGGCGCTTCCGAGGATGGTTCAATACCTGAGGGAGGAGCGCCCGTCGATGACCCTCGCCACACCTGGGGCGATCGGCTCGGTCGGGGTGATCGCGGGGAAGGTAACCGGGCAGCCGGCTGTCCCTTGGGTCTCCACGGTTCCCCGCCTAGACAATGCCGACCTTCCGCGCTATCTGCGGACTCACCGTTATCTATCCGACCGGCTGCACGCCCGTGCTCCGAAGGTGGCGGCCGTCTCGAACGGGGTTCGCGACGCCATCGCCGCTGATCTTGCCGAGCTCATGGATCCCGACGAGATAGTGGTCATTCCCAACCCGGTCGACGCTGACGAAGTTTGTCGACTCGGCCGCCCGGCAGCGATGCGCAGTAGCCGCCTGAGGCTCTGCTCGGTCGGCCGCCTCGCCCAGGCGAAAGGCTTCGACGTGCTGATGGAAGCCTTGGCGCGCGCCTCCCTCGGAAAGGCTTGGGAACTGCTCATCGTCGGAGACGGCCCGTTGCGGGCTCGCCTGGAGCGCCGTGCAGCCGAACTCAAGCTCGACGAAAACGTCCACTTCCTAGGTTGGCTTGAGAACCCCTATCCGGTGCTTGCGAGCGCAGACATCGCGGTGACGGCCTCCCGATGGGAGGGGTTCGGCGTGGCAATGCTGGAAGCCATGGCGCTTGGCGTCCCCCAAGTCGGGACGGACTGTCCGGGCGGGGTGGCGGAAGTCCTCGACAACGGAACCTACGGCGTGCTCGTTCCGCCCGAGGATCCGATCGCCCTGGGTGAGGCGCTCAAGCGGCTCGGGGACGACAAGGATCTGCGGGCCCGAATGGGCGAGCTGGGCACGGTGCGCGCGGCGCATTTCTCGCCGGCAAGGGTCGCCGCACAAGTAGCCGATCTTGCCGAGCAGGTGCGCCGCGAGTGGCAGGTTCACCGTTGAAGACTCCTGGGATCGCGAGCAGGGCTCGCGGCGCGACGATCCTGGCCTACCACGCGGTGGGCGAGTGCCCCCACCCCGACCGGGAGCACCTTTGCGTGTGCGTCCCAACCGACTCCTTCGCGAGGCAGATGGCGCTGCTTTCCCGGTGCCGGCGGGTTGTGCGGCTGGACGATTTGGTCGAGGGGAGGGTTTCGGGCCGCGGGCGGTTGGTGGCGATCACCTTCGACGATGGTTACCGCAACGTGCTAAGGAATGCCGCGCCGGTGCTCCAGCACTTCGGCTTTCCCGCGACGGTGTTCGTCCCCACGAAATGGATCGGCAAGGAGAACACGTGGGACGAAGGGCAGGATTGCTTTCCGCTCGAGTTGATGAGCGAAGAAGATCTGGAGGAGGCGGAGGCGAGGGGTATCTCGGTCGAGAGCCACGGTCACGCCCACGCTGACCTCTCCGCGATGGGCGAGCGGGAATTGGACGAGGACCTGGGTTCTTCCTTCGCGATCCTGGAGGAGATCCTTGGGCGCGCTCCACGGCACCTGGCCTATCCGTTCGGGCATGAGATCTCCGAGACCCGGAGCGCCGCGCGTCGCGCCGGCTACAAGCATGCATACCGTTTCGACGGTCTCGAAGACGGGCCGTTGGCACACGAGCGGGTGTCAGTGGATGGGCACGAAGGCACCTTCAGAATGCGCCTGAAAACCGCAGGCGGTTACCTCGCCCGGCGTCACTCCCGTCTGGGCACTGCTGCCGTCTCGGTTTTGAAGCCGGGTGCCAACCGGGGGCACCACGCATCTGTGCGGTAACGGGAATTAAGGTCCGTTCAGCCGGGCTGGATCACCCGCGCGGGAATTCCCACAGCTGTGGCACCGGCCGGAACGTCGCAGACCACCACCGCGTTGGCACCGATCAGGGCCTTGTCGCCGATGGTTACCGGTCCGAGGATCTTGGCGCCGGCCCCGATGAACACGTCGTCGCCGATGATCGGTCGGCGGTCGCCGCGGTAATCCCATCCCACGGTGACGCCTTGGTGGACCTGGCAGTTTGCTCCGATCGACTCGGCGGACAGGATCGTGCCCTGTCCGTGCGAGATGAACAAACCCGGGCCTATCGCCGTGTTACCGAGGTCGAGGCCCGGGACGGCTTTCCACCAGTGCGAGACCACACGACCGGCTAGAGCGCCAAGCGGGTTCCCGCCGGCGAGCCGGTGGTAGAAGACTCCGCGGAACTCAGGAAACGCGTACAGCAGACGCGCCAGCATCCGCGAGCGGTCGCTCACCCAGAGCAGCTCGGCCCACCTGTCGACGTCGTCGTCGATCACCTGTTGCTGATCGCTCAGCTTGTAGGCAAAGACCAAGGGCAGCGCCGCCAACGCCCTCAACCCCTCCATCTGGGTGAGGATCCAGGAGGCCACCGCGTCCAGCCGGCCCCGCAACACTCGGCTAGTCAGGTTGGTCCTCGAAGAACGAATGCGCAGCCGACGCGAGCACCTTCACCGCCGCGTCAACGCCGAGAACAGTTGGGTCGAGAACCAGGTGGTATAGCGAAGGGTCAGCCGGGTCCACGCGGTACAACCGTTTGACGAAAAGGGTGCGCGCCTTGTCCGTCTCCGCCTGCCGCTGTTGCGCAGCCTGGAAGTCGAGGTGCTCGAACTCGGCCGCCCAGGTGATCCGCCGCTCGACCGGCCCGTCGAGCCGCACGTGGTAGGTGCGAGGCCTCTCTCTGAGAGCCACCGCTCCCGCCCGCCCCAGGATCACGGCCGGCCCGCCGGCCCTCACCGTCGACAAAGCCTCCTCCGCGGAAACCCGCATGGTCTCGTCGTCATCAATGATCGGGTCCGGTGCCATCATGGCCCCGACACTCGCGGCCCTTGCGAAATAGCTGAGAAAACGCCCCGCCGGCGCGATCTCCCGTTCCCCTTCGCACAAGCCCTCCCGCGAGGTGGGCTCCCGGCGGGCGGCGTCCTGGGACATGTCGGCGCTGATCAACCGGTCGATGAACGGCAGCCCGAGGACCTCGGCCAATCGGGGGGCGATGACGCTTCCGCCAGCTCCATAGGTGGCCGACACGGTCACCACCGGCTCGAAACGGCTCGCGCTCATCGCCCAAACCCTAGGCGGTCCAGCCTTGGGCCACACTGGAGGGTCCCCATGAATCTCGAACGCATCCGAAACCTCTCAATCGTCGCCCACGTGGACCACGGGAAGTCCACCCTCAGCGACCGCATACTCGAGCTGACCG
>CAZCCS010000275.1:0-1264 GCA_964497005.1 uncultured Acidimicrobiaceae bacterium
GAGGCCCGGCGACTGCGCCACGCGCTCGCCCAGGTGACCGCGGGGCGTGCGTTCCTCCTGCAGGCCGGGGATTGCGCCGAGTCCTTCTCGGACTTCACCGCGGACGCCATCCGGGACAAGCTGAAGGTGATCCTGCAGATGGCCGTCGTGCTGACCTACGGCGCCGGCGTTCCAGTCGTGAAGCTCGGCAGGATCGCCGGCCAGTTCGCCAAGCCGAGGACCTCCCCGACCGAGATCGTCGACGGGCGGGAGCTACCGAGTTTCCGTGGGCATGTTGTAAACGACGACGCCCCGACCGAGGCCGCCCGCGTCCCCGACCCGACCCGGATGCTCGCCGCATACCACCAGGCCGCGTCGACGCTGAACCTCTTGCGTGCCTTCACCAAGGGTGGCTTCGCCGACCTTTCGCAGGTGCACACCTGGAACCAGCAGTTCGTGGCCCGGAGCACTGGTGGCCAGCATTACGAGCAGCTCGCCGGGGAGATCGACCGGGCGTTGAGGTTCATGCGGGCGTGCGGCATCAACCTGGGCGGCGAGACCAACTTGCAGCAGGTCGAGTTCTGGACCAGCCATGAGGCGCTGATCCTCGGCTTCGAGGAGGCGATGACCCGCAGGGACTCCCTCACCGGGGACTGGTACGACACTTCAGCCCACCTGGTCTGGGTCGGCGAGCGGACCCGGCAGCTGGACGGTGCACACGTCGAGTTCCTCTCCGGCCTGTCCAACCCGATCGGAGCGAAGGTGGGTCCGTCGGCCACGCCCGGCGATGTCGTGGCGCTGTGCGACGCCCTCGACCCCGACCGGGTCCCGGGACGGTTGACGCTGATCACCCGGCTGGGGGCAGGCCGGGTCGAGGCGATCCTTCCGGACCTGTTGAGCGCGGTGAGGGACTCGGGTCACCCGGTCGTTTGGGCGTGCGACCCGATGCACGGGAACACCTACACCAGCCCAGGCGGCCGCAAAACCCGGCCTTTCGACCATGTCCTCGCCGAGATCCGGGAGTTCTTCGGTGTGTGCCGGCAGGAGGGGGTGTGGCCCGGCGGTGTCCATGTGGAGCTCACCGGCGACAACGTGACCGAATGCCTGGGCGGGACCGAGGAGATCCTGGAGAACCACCTGGAGTTGCGGTACACCACCACCTGTGACCCCCGGCTCAACGGAAGCCAGTCCCTCGACCTGGCCTTCCAGGTGGCCGACCTGTTAAGGAGATAGTCGGCCGAGGGGTACGGCCAACTCCGGCAACGGCTCGACCGCATCGCCGAGC
>CAZCCS010000275.1:1274-4697 GCA_964497005.1 uncultured Acidimicrobiaceae bacterium
CCCCACGCTTCCGGAGGAGGCCGGGGTTGGGGCCCCGGCCGGGTTTATGTCTCAGTAAACAAATACCCTCAAAAGTTGATTAACACAGTCATATTTGGTTGACTGGGACGGTGGAGACCACCGAGGTACAGACGGCCCAGGGAGGGCTGGCGGAGAAGGCTCACGGCAAGCCGATCGACCCCGAACTGGCCGCCGACATAGAGAAGTTCGAGCGGCTCCTGGCCGACCATCTCGCCGGAAGGGTGGACGAAGACGCCTTCCGTGTCTTTCGCCTGAATAACGGCATTTACGGCCAGCGCCAAGGCGGCCACAACCAGATGGTCCGGATCAAGCTGCCTTACGGGAACGTCACCGCCGAGCAGCTGGAGCTGCTGGGCAGCATCGCCGACCGTTACAGCCGGGGCTGGGGCCATATAACTACGCGCCAGAACATCCAGTTCCACTTCGTGCAGCTCGAGAAGGTGCCGGATCTGCTTCGGGAGCTGGCCGAGGGAGGGCTCACCACTCGAGAGGCCTGCGGCGACACGGTGCGGAACGTGATGGGCTGCCATCTGGCCGGCGCCTGCCCGTTCGAGGTGCTGGACATAAGCCCCTGGGCGGAGGCGACCTTCCGCCACTTCCTGCACCACCCGTACGCGCAGCGGCTCCCCCGCAAGTTCAAGATCAACTTCTCGGGGTGCATGACCGACTGCGGCCAGGCGATGTTCAACGACGTCGGCGTCGTGGGCGTCTCCCGCCCCCGCCCCGACGGGTCAGTGGAGCCGGGCTTCCGGGTGTTCATGGCCGGCGGCCTGGGCGCCAACCCCCACCCCGCGCAGGCGCTGGAGGAGTTCACCCCGCGGGAGGAACTGCTCCCGACGATCGAGGCGATCCTTCGCACCTTCGACCACTTCGGTAACCGGTACAACAAGCTGCGCGCCCGCCTGAAGTGGGTCGTGGACGAGCTCGGCATCGACGAGCTGCGCCGGCGGGTGCTGCGCGAGCGCCAGCTGCTGCTCGCCTCGTCGAGCTGGCCGGGCGGGATTCCCGCCATCGTTGAGGAGCTCGGCGACGCTCCCGCTGGCGTGGCGACCGGGTCGGACCCCACGCCTCTCGGTGTGCCGGTCACCCTCCGGGTCGATTCGAAGCTCGACTCCTACAAGCGGTGGGAGTCCACCAACGTCGTGATCGGCGTGGCCAAGGGGACCGTCTCGGCGATCGCCTACGCCCGCCTCGGCGACATCACCTCCGACCAGTTCCGTGCCCTCGGCCAGATCGTCCGGGACTTCGGGCTGACCGTCCGGGCCACCAACCGGCAGAACCTGGCGTTCCGGGATCTCACCGCCGAGCAGCTCCCCGACCTGTACCGCCGGCTGGAAGAGATCGGGATGGCGGAGCCGGGAGCCGAGCTGGCGAGGGACGTGGTGGCGTGCCCTGGGGCCGACACCTGCAACCTGGCGGTGACCCAGAGCCGTGGCCTCGCCGACGACATCGGGCGGGCTTTGGAGGAGGCCGGCCTGGCGGACGTCGGCGGTGTGCGGATCAATATCTCCGGGTGCACCAACAGCTGCGGGCAGCACCACGTGGCGGACATCGGTTTTCATGGGGCGGAGCGGCGGGCCCACGGCCGGCCCGCGCCGGGCTACCAGCTGCTGCTCGGCGGCCACGTCGGCGACACCGAGATCAACTTCGGCCAGCGTGCGTTGCGCCTGCCGGCGAAGGCGGCGGCGGAGGCGACCGTGCGGTTGGTGGGTCGTTTTGCCGAGGAGCGCCAGGCGGGCGAGCCGTTCGCATCATGGATGGAGCGGGCCGGCGGCGCCAAGGCTCTGGGAACAGAGTTGAAAGACCTCGACGAGTGGCCCGACCCCGAGGAACGTCCCGACTATTACATTGACTTCGACGAGACCGGCCCGTTCACGGGCGAGGTCGGCGAAGGCGAGTGCGCGGCGAGCTGACGGACTGACGGACGCAAGACCATGACCAGCCTCCTCGCCACCGGCACCCACCTGCACGCTCCCGACTTCACCGACTCGGAGCTGGCCGCCCTTAACCGCGAGTTCGAGCGGGCGCCGGCGCATGCGGTCATCGAATGGGCGGTCGAGCAATTCCACCCGTTCATGTGCCTGTCGGCTTCGATGACCGACGCGGTCTTAATCGACCTCGCCGTAAAGGTGGAGCCGTCGATCGAGGTGGTCTTCATCGACACCCGCTACCACTTCCCCGAGACGCTCGAGACGGTCGAGCTGGTCCGCAAGCACTACGGGCTGAACCTGCGGGTGCTGACCGTCCCACCTCAGCCGGTCGAGCTGTGGAAGAAGGACCCGTCGAACTGCTGCTCCACCGCGAAAGTCGAGCAGCTCGACCGCGCGTTGGTCGGAAAGCTGGCCTGGATGAGCGGGCTGCGCCGGGCGGAGGCGCCCAGCCGGGCGAACGCCCCGATCGTGGCGAGAGACCTGCGGGGCCTGGTCAAGGTCAACCCCATCGCCACCTGGTCCGATCTAGATGTCAGTGGCTACATCGCCGACCATGACGTCCCCGTCAATCCCCTGCTCTCTCAGGGCTACCCCTCGATCGGCTGCCGTCCGTGCACCCACCCGGTGGCCGACGGCGAGGACCCGCGCTCGGGGCGGTGGGCAGGGCAAGACAAGACGGAGTGCGGCCTCCACCTTTAGGTACTGCACAACCGGTTACTGGACCTTCGGGTGCGGCTTCTTTGGGATTTCGGCCTCGACTGCTACCGTTCGGGGTGGGGCCGAGGCGGAGCTGAAGAAGGCATACGGGCCGTACTGTCGAAATTTCTCTAGCTGATGATGCTGGCGAGACCACACTGGTTGCCCCCGGGGCGCCCGGGGCGTCGAGCGGCGGCCGCGCTCACCTCCGCGGCGGTCTTCGCCGGTCTCGCTGGTCTCGCCGGGTTGACCGGGTTGACCGCAATGCCGAGTGCCGCCGGCGCGACCGGAATCCCGGGACAGACGAGCGGGACCTCGCTGCCCAATCCATTGTCGAGCACCACTACCGCCCCTCCGCCTCCGACGACCTCCCCTCCTGGCGGGGCAGGCGGCCCGGGCGGCCCGGGCGCTACCACCACCACGACCGCTCCCCCGCCCAAGGGCCCGGGCGTCCCGGCCGTGCCGGTCGCCGGCCCCCCAACCCCCGCCCCTCCCCAGGGGACCCCCGCCCCCTCCCCCGCCTGACCCGAACCCGATCCTCACCGCGGTGAACGCCGACCTGACCCAGTTGACCGCCATCGGCGACTACAAGCAGGCCCAAACGAACCTCACCAGCAGCCAGCAGGGCGTGACCGCGGCCGGTGCGTCTTTGCAGTCCGCACAGAACGTGCTGGCCTCGGCGGTGAAGGCCCAGCAGCAGGCCGCCGGCCGGGTCGGTGACGCGTCGCAACGTCTGGAGCATCTCGCCATCGCCGCTTACGTGGGACTCGGGTTC
>CAZCCS010000276.1:0-4695 GCA_964497005.1 uncultured Acidimicrobiaceae bacterium
GCCCCAGCCAGGCGTCCATCCGGTCTTCCAAGGCCGTGTCACAGGCTTCGTTCATCCTGGCGACCATCGGCACCGCCCACGGCTCGTTCTCGAACTCGACCAACACGCCTCCCCGCCACAGACCAAGTCCCGAGGCGAGAAGCTCATCAGCGAGATCGGGGCGTCCTTGATCGAGACGGGCGCGCCCCTCAGAAACCAGACGTTCGAAACGGCGGGCATCGATCTGGTCGGGGTCGGCCCGTAGCGAGTAACCCGGATCTGCGGTTACCAGCACCCGAGCAGGCGCCCGCGGAGGGCGGTCGGGCTCCAAGACTCGGCGTAGCTGTGACACATAGGCCTGAAGTGACGCGATCGCCGCAGATGGTGGCTCATCGCCCCAAAGCAGATCGATCAGTCGGTCGACGGCGATGATCCGACCGTTCTCAGAAAGCAGGATGGCAAGCAGCTGGCGTTGCAGACGCGGCCCCAGATCCAACGTTCGGCCGTCCAGCTCAACGGTGAGCTCACCGAGCAGTCGAAACTGCAGCCCCTTCTCAGCCTCGCTCATGCCCCTCCCACCGTATAGGCCGTCGACCGGATCGCTCGGCACGAAAGCACGACCGTAGGGTCAGCCGCGGAAGACCATCAGGTTGGCGCCGGCTGAACGGAACCCGATGGACTCGAGGAACAGTCGGAGGTCGGAGCTGGCTCCCAAGGGGGCCTCAACTAGGTCGAGCCCGTCTGCGCAGAGCAGGACCGCGGCTTCGCCGATCAGCCGGCGTGCCAGGCCGGTCCCTCTCCAGCCCGGACTGACCAGCACGTACTCCAGGCGGGCGGCCCCCCGCGACCGATCGGGTTCGAACAGAGCGACCGCGACCGGGAGCGCGCCCGGGCTGAGGGCGACATCACCGAGCGCGAAGACGCCTCCCCGGGCCGCCACCTCGACCAGCTGATCCGAGCCTCTGCGCTCAGGCCCTTCAGAGGCCAGGAGTCTGCGGACCGGGTCGACGGCGTCCGAGCCGACCCGGCGTACGAGCAGCGTGGAGTTCAGGATTGTCGGACGCGGGGGCGGCTTCACATCCGGAAGCTTCTCCGCCGGCGCTTGGCGTCGACTTGGTGCCGGCTTGGGGTCCGCGATCAGCGGGTGTACCGCTGAAATCCAAGCGCCCGCGTCGAGCCTACGAACGAGGCCGGCTGCCAGGTCGGCGTTTCGAAGAAAGGACCGTCATGTTCTCCCGCCGGATCACCCTCATCGCCGTCTGCTTGGGCACCGCCATGCTGATGCTCGACATTGCCGTCGTCAACACCGCCCTTTCCCGCATCGCCGGGTCCCTGCATTCGGGAATCAGTGGAGTGCAATGGGTGGTCGACGCCTACACCCTCGGGTTGGCCGCCACCGTGCTCATTGCCGGGTCGCTAGCCGACCGTCTCGGCCGCCGCCGTGGGCTGCTGGCCGGCGTCGCGCTATTCACTGTGTCTTCTTTGGCCTGCGCCACCGCCACCTCCATGGCCGCGCTCGACCTGTCACGGGCCGTCCAGGGCCTCGGGGCAGCAGCTATGTTCGCCACCAGCCTGGCCGTCCTCGGCGAAGCCTTCTCCGACCCCGCCGAGCGCGCCCGCGCGTTCGCTGCCTACGGGGCCACCATCGGCGGCTCGTTCGCCGTAGGGCCGCTGGTCGGCGGCCTGCTCACCAGCAGCCTGGGGTGGCGGGCGATCTTCTTCGTCAACCTCCCGGTCGGAGTCGCCACGATGTTGCTTGTCGCCCACGGCGTGCGCGAGTCACTCGACCCTCGGCCCCGACGGCTCGACCTGCCCGGCCAGATCACCTTGTCGGCCGGGCTGTTCCTGCTAGTCCTTGCCCTTCTGCGAGGGAGCCAGTCGGGTTGGACGGCGCCGGCGATCCTGGCTGAACTGTCGGCCGGGCTCGCCCTTCTAGCCGTGTTCGTGATCGTCGAGCACGTCCGAGCGGACGCAATGATGCCGCTGCACCTGTTCCGAAACCCGTCCTTCACCGGCGCCCAAGTCGCGGCGTTCTGCATCTCCGGATCGTTCTTCGCCATCCTCTTCTACACCACTCTCTATCTGCAGGCCGTCCGCCACATGTCCCCCGTCGGGACCGGTCTGGTGTACCTGCCGACCTCGCTGCTGGTGTTCGTGGTTTCCGGCGCGTACGCCCAACTGGCCGGTCGCGTTCCTCCCCGGGCGGTAATCTCCGCCGGGTTGAGCCTGGTGGCCATCGGCCTAGCCGCCTGCCTCGCCGCCGGCCCTCGATCATCGTGGACAGTGCTGATGCCAGGCATGGTGCTGGCAGCCATAGGTACTGGCTTGTTAAATCCGGCGCTCTCTGCCGTCGCGCTGGGCGAAGCCCCCGCCGAGCAGATCGGCTTGGCAGCCGGGGTCAATGACGTCTTCCGCAACCTTGGCATCGCCGTCGGCGTCGCCGGCCTCGGCACCCTCATCCCCACCAGGTCACTGCTGCAAGGCAACGCCGCCGGGTACGTCACCGGTTTCCACCACGCCCTAATCGTCGCCGCCGTTCTGGCCGCCATCGGCGCAGCCGCGTCTCATTTGCTGATCCGGACCTCGACCTCTGCGCCCGCACAAGACCCACTCGTCGCGGAGCTCGCCGGATAAGGAGTGCGCTCGGCACCCGGATCGAGAGTCATGGATTGCACGCGAGCGTGTTCTGTATAGCCTCGTCACGATGGGCTACACGGATGCACCGGAGGGCTGGTGGCGAGCCTTCATCACCGAGCTTCCCGCGCGCACGGGCAAGCTGGCTGTTGTCAAGTCCGACGGCTCGCCGCACGTCGCGCCCGTGTGGGTGGACCTGGACGGCGATGACATCGTCTTCATGACGGCAGCTGACACCGTAAAGGGCAAGTCGATACTTCGAGATCCGCGGGTCTCAATCTGCTGGGATGACGAGCGGCCCCCTTTCAGCTTCGTGATCGTGGCCGGGACGACGACTACCTCAACTGACGCCGAGGACCTTCGCTTTTGGGCGACGCGCATCGCCGGGCGTTACGAGGGCGCCGAGCGCGCCGAGCAGTACGGGCGTCGTAATGCGGTGCCACCGGAGATGGTGGTCCGGATGCGTCCGACTCGGATAGTTGCGAAAGTCGACGTCGCCGACTGATCGAGTTGGCGCAAACGGTTCAGCTCAAGAACGTGGTTCTCATCGCCCTCATCGTTGCCGCGATCGTCCTTCTGGCTCTCTACCTTTGGCGGCATTTGCGCCCGTCTCCACCGGCGTCGTCGACAGGCTAACGCTGCCCGGGTGATCACGGGTCCAGATCGAGGCGTTGACCACGGCCGATGCAGTCATAAACCGGCCAAGAACATAGGCCCACAGAAGCAGCGCCAGAGTCACCCCTATGGTGCCGTATGTCGCCGACCGCCGTTTGATCAGATGGGCGATCCAGTAGACCGTGAAGAGATCCAACGCCAGCACTGCCAACCCGAAGAGGATGGCGCCCGGAAGCAGGTCCTTCCATTCCACGTGCCGGGCATGGGGCATGGCGAACTCGATTGCTAACCAAATGCCAAACGGGACGCCCGCATACAGAACAACGACGACCAGGCCGCCGACGGCGGTGGCCCTGCGAACGTGGTCGACCGCTACGGACAGAACAAGCCCAATCGTGAAAATCACAACTAACACCATTACGGCTCGGGCAGTTCGGGCCTGCTTTCGAACCGGCACACGCCAAACAAGCCCGTGCACGATACGTAATGTTCTCAGGAAGGCCCGGCCGGCCAGGAACACCGCTAGCAGCCCTCCAACGAGGGCGAACACGCGACTGGGGCCATTGAGGTGCTTGGCAGAGGCCCCGACCGCCTGAGCCATAAGGCCACCGATTCCAGCGTTCCTTGCGACGGAGCGCGGGTCCTGGCCCGTCAGGCTACCGGCTACCCCGAAAAGCACGACCGCTACGAATATGAACGGGACAGCGAACATGAAGATCCGAAACGCCACAGCGGCGGCCAGGACGCCGCCGCCGGACTCGGTGTCGCGCGCCTGGACCAGGAAGGCGCCGTCGATGGTGCGAGATCGGGGACGGGCCTCTTCCAAGCGGGCCCGCGTCTTGTGAACCTGTTCCACCACTCGGGTGTGAGTCGCTTTGCTGCTCCGCGCCAGTGACGAGGCCACTCGGCCGTGACCCGATCCCGTCGTCCGATCGTCTGCATCGCTGTCCAATTCGATCCAGAGATCCTGACCTGGCTACCGGCCAGCTGACCACACCCGATCCGGGTCTAATTCCACGGGCGGCGTCAAGTCCGCCGTTAAGGCTCAGGAGAGATGTAGACGAACTCCCTGAATGGACGTCCGTCCGGCAGCTTCCAGTCGACCGTTCCTGCCCTGGTCCAACCGAGGCGTTCGTAGAGAGCGATGGCGTCTTGGTGTTCGTCGACAACGTCGAGGACTGTACGGAGCCCCAGGCGTCTCGCTTCGAGAGTGGCCTGCGCGACGAGCGCTCGTCCGATTCCCCGACGTCTTGCAGCGGGCGACACGAGAAGCCTGGCCAAGACGACCAAGTCGTCCTCGCGTAGTCCGGTCGCCGAGACGGCGAGTCCCATCACCTCAGAGATGCTCCGACGGTGAAGAGCGACGTGACCGGCGATCTCACCATCGCACTCGGCCACCCATGCGCGGAGCGCGTCCGGATCCATGATGAAGGATCTCAGGTCGTCAGGAAGGTACTTGGGGTAACC
>CAZCCS010000277.1:0-4673 GCA_964497005.1 uncultured Acidimicrobiaceae bacterium
CGCTGGCCGACGCCGAGGAGGCCAAGCGGCGCGCGGGTGAGGCGGAGCGGGAGTACAAGAGGGTGATCGGCGAAGCGCGCTCTGATGCCCGCTCGGTCATAGAGGAGGCGAACAAACTCGGAGAGCAGGTCCGCGCAGACCGCCGGCACCAGGCGGAGGAGGAGTACGAGCGGATCATCTCCAGGGCACGCGAAGACATCGAGGCCCAGACAAGGAGAGCCACCGAGGAGCTTCGCCGCAGCGCGGCCGACCTGGCCGTGACGGTCGTCGAAAAGGTGATCGGCGAAGGCCTCGACGCCCAATCGCAGAGAGCCCTGATCGACCGGACCATCGCAGAAGTCGAATCGCAAGCCAGCGCCGGGGTGCCTAGCTAGGTGCGGCAAGCCATCCGCGGATACACCGACGGGGTCATCGAGCTCGCGGGCGGTAGTGACCTCACCCGGATAGCGGCCGATCTGGCTGGTATTCAGCAGGTGGTGGACTCTTCCGAGGATCTACGGCTCGTCCTCGCTGACCCCGGCATCCCTGCGTCGGCGCGCAGGTCGGTTCTCACCGACTTGTTCGGAGGCCGGGTCGACGACCGAACCATTCAACTGGTCAGCTTCCTTATGGACGCCGACCGCGCCCCTGAGTTCCCGGCCAACCAGGGATGGCTGGCAACACGCGTGGAAGCCGCAGCCAGGGGCGCCAGGCCGATCGCGACGACGGTGCTCGGACTGCACGCGGCCGAGGAACGCCTCGACGGCTACGCAACCGCCCTGCTCGCGCCGCTCCAGGGAGACAACGAGCTGACCCGCGTCGAGGACGAGCTCTTCCGATTCATGCGCATCGTCGATGGATCCCCGGAGCTCAACACAGCGCTGACCGACCGGGAAGTGCCCCCCGAGGTCCGACGTTCTCTCGTCGAGGACCTCCTACGGGGCAAAGCGGATCCCACCACGGTGCGGCTCGCCGGGTACGCCACCGAGGTCGGACGGCCCCGCGACTTCCTGGAACTGCTGAGCTATCTGGTCGACCGTGTCGCTGCGGAGAGCAATCGCCGGCTCGCAGAAGTCCGCGCGGCGGTCGACCTCGACGAGCCGCAGCGCCGGCATCTCGCCGAGGCCCTTTCCCGCGTCATCGGGCGCGGTGTCGAGGTAAGGGTGACCGTCGACCCGTCGGTGCTCGCTGGTTTCGTCGCCACAATCGGCGACACCGTGGTGGACGGCAGCGCCCGGCACCGACTTGAGATCTTGAAAGAGCGCCTCCTCTCGCCAGAGGCCACCATTACAACCAATGCAGGCACAACCAACAGAGGCACAGGAGACCGAGGCTGATGGCCGAACTCACAATCGATCCCGCTGAGATCAGCGCCGCCCTCCGCCGCAACGTCGAAGGTTTCACCGCCGGCGTTTCGACCGAGCAGGTCGGCCGCATCCTGGAGGTTTACGACGGGATCGCCCGCGTGTCCGGGCTGCCGAACGCGGCGGTCAACGAGCTGCTGGAGTTCGAGGGCGGATTGTTGGGCATCGCGCTGAACCTCGATGAGGAGTCGATCGGCGCGGTTGTTCTCGGAGAGGTCGATCAGCTCGAGGAGGGCCAGACCGTCCGCTCGACCGGACGCATTCTCTCCATCCCGGTTGGCGACGCGCTGCTCGGCCGGGTGATCAATCCTCTCGCCGAACCCCTTGACGGCCTGGGACCGATCGCGACCGACCTAACTCGCCGGCTCGAAGTCCAAGCACCGGGTGTCATCGACCGTCAGCCGGTGAAGGAACCCCTGCAAACCGGGATCAAGGCGATCGACGCCATGACCCCTATCGGCAGGGGCCAGCGGGAGCTGATCATTGGCGACCGTAAGACCGGCAAGACCACGGTGGCGATCGACACGATCATCAACCAGCGCGGCCAAGGCGTTAAGTGCATCTACGTCGCGGTCGGCCAGAAGGGATCGACGGTTGCTCAGACCGTAAACACCCTTCGGGAGAACGGAGCTCTCGAGTACACGGTCGTCGTCACTGCACCCGCGTCGGAGCCGGCGCCGTTCAAGTACCTGGCGCCTTACTCCGGGTCGGCGATCGGCCAGCACTGGATGGAAAACGGCGAACACGCCCTCGTCGTATACGACGACCTCTCCAAGCAGGCCGAGGCCTACAGGCAGCTGTCCCTGCTGCTTCGTCGGCCGCCGGGCCGTGAGGCGTACCCCGGTGATGTTTTCTACCTGCACAGCAGGTTGCTCGAGCGTTCCGCCAAGCTGTCCGACGCGAGAGGCGGCGGCTCGTGCACCGCCCTCCCGATCATCGAGACCAAGGCCGGCGACGTCTCGGCGTACATCCCGACCAACGTCATCTCGATCACCGACGGCCAGGTGTATTTGGAATCCGACTTGTTCTATTCGGGTGTCCGGCCGGCCATCAACGTGGGCATCTCGGTTTCGCGGGTCGGCGGAAACGCGCAGATCAAAGCGATGCGAGCGGTCTCTGGAACTTTGAAGACCGACCTCGCCCAGTTCAGGGACCTCGAAGCCTTCGCCGCCTTCGGCTCAGACCTCGACAAGGTCTCCCAGGCGCAGTTGGACCGCGGCTACCGGGTCACCGAGGTGCTGAAGCAGCCGCAGAACCAGCCGGTGCCCGTGGAGGAGCAGGTGCTAGCCATCTACGCGGCGACCAACGGGTTCGTCGACGATCTGGCGGTCAGCGACGTGCGGCGATTCGAGGCCGAGCTGATCTCCTACTTCAAGGCGTCGCATCCCGAGATCCTCGAGGAAATCCGCACCACCAAGGAGCTGCCGGATCGGGCCAAGCTCAACGAGGCGATCGAGGCGTTCAAGAAGGTCTTCTCTCCAAGCGAGCCGAGCGCGAGCTAGAAGGAGCCGGGAAAAGACATGGCCGGCGGCCAGGAACGGGTACTTAGACGCAGGATCCGCAGCGTTGCATCAACGCAGAAGATCACGCGTGCCATGGAGCTCATCGCAGCTTCACGAATCGTGCGCGCCCAGCAGGCGATCGCGGCGGCTCGTCCCTACGTGAAGAAGATGGGCGAAGTGGTGGAGCACCTGGCCGACACCCCTGACGCGGCGACGCACCCCCTCTTCCGCGAGGTCGAGTCGCCTCAACGGGTCGCGATCATCCTCATGACCGCCGACCGGGGTCTCGCCGGCGGTTACAACGTGCAGATATTCCGAACCGTCGAGCGGATGATCCGCGAGCACCGTGCCGCCGGCAGGGAAGTGCAGCTCGTACCCTTCGGACGGAAGGGCGACAACTACTTCCGTCGCCGCAACTATCCGATCATCACTTCAATAACGGGTATCTCCGAGCGGCCGACCTACGCCGACGCCCGGACGGCGGTGGCCGCGGTGATGCAACCGTTCGAGGCCGGCGAGCTCGACCAGATCGAATTGGTCTACACCCGGTTTGCGTCGCTCGGCTCCCAAGTCGTCACGGTCAGACAGTTGATCCCTCTCGTGCGATCGGAGCCCGAGCTGGCAAGCGATTCGGACCTTGGCCTCGAAGCCGTTGGTGGGCAGGGTGGGCCCGTTCTGAAGACCGACTACGAGTACGAACCTGAGCCCGCCGAGATCCTCGACCGCCTCCTGCCCAGTTGGCTCGTGGCCGAAGTTCTCGCCGCCCTTCTCGAATCAGCAGCGTCGGAACAGGCTTCCCGCCAGCGGGCTATGAAAGCCGCCACCGACAATGCTGATGAACTGATCAAGAACCTCCGCCGGGTTATGAACCGGGCTCGCCAGGACGCCATCACCACCGAGATCATGGAGATCGTCGGCGGGGCCGAGGCGCTCCGTCACGCCGGTTCCGACGTGGGCGGAGGCATCCACGACATCTTCGACACAGCCGCCCAGACGGCTTGACATCCAGGAGCAGCACCATGAGCATCGTCGCTGAAGACGCCAAGATCGAGAGCACGGAGGGCAGAGTCGTTGCCATTGCCGGCCCGGTCGTCGACGTCGAGTTCCCCCCGGGCGCCCTTCCCGAGATCAACTTCGCAGTCGAGATGGATATCGAGCTCGGCGACGATAAGGAGACGATCACCGCTGAAGTCGCCCAGCAGATCGGCGAGGGTCGGGTGCGTTGCATCTGTCTCAGGCCGACCGATGGGCTGCGGCGGGGTACCAGGGTGGTCAACACCGGTCGCGGGATCACCGTCCCGGTGGGCGATGCCGTGCTCGGACACGTGTTCAACGTCATCGGAAAGCCCCTGGATGTTGCCGAGATCGGCCAGCCCGACGCCCTCTGGGAGATCCATCGGCCGTCGCCGGCCTTCGACCAGCTGGAGCCCAAGGCTCAGATGTTCGAGACGGGCATCAAGGTCATCGATCTTCTCGAGCCGTATGTGCAGGGAGGCAAGATCGGCCTGTTCGGAGGCGCCGGGGTCGGCAAGACCGTACTGATCCAGGAGATGATCCGACGGGTCGCCGACCAGCACGGCGGTGTCTCGGTGTTTGCCGGCGTGGGCGAACGAACCCGTGAGGGCAACGACCTGTGGCTGGAGATGACTGAGTCCGGCGTTATTGCCAAGACCGCGCTCGTCTACGGTCAGATGGACGAACCGCCCGGTGTGCGCCTTCGTGTCGCCCTGTCAGCCCTGACGATGGCCGAGTACTTCAGGGACGTCAAGAACCAGGACGTCCTGCTCTTCATCGACAACATCTTCCGCTACACGCTGGCCGGGCAGGA
>CAZCCS010000278.1:0-4644 GCA_964497005.1 uncultured Acidimicrobiaceae bacterium
GGTCGACGCCCGCTCTGCGGCGGGGTTGCGGGTCCAGACCCCCTGGGGACCCCGGAAGTCAGGTATCCCCGAGTCGGTCGAGATGCCGGCGCCGGTCAGCACGGTGATCTGCCGGGGACCTGCCAGCAGGTCGCGGGCTCGCTGCAGGTCGTCGTCGGCGGCCATGGTGCCCAGTGTTCCAGATGGCCCTTGTTTTTCTGTCCGGACTCGAGATATCATGACATAGCTTGTTAATCGCTGACAAATACTAAGGGAGAGTGTTCGTGATCCCCATGGTGACCTTCGAGTCGGAGGTGCTCAGGGTGGTGCCCTGGGTGGACGACCTGATCGACAAAGTCGGGTTCGACCCGCGCTCGCCGTACGTCGAGAGGTTCTGGTTGTCGATCATCGGCCCGAGCACCACGTGGTTGATGAGGCGCCTGGCCTCGGGTTTCGACGCCAGCCCGCAGGGCTTCGAGCTACCGCTTGGGGAGACCGCCCGGGCTCTCGGCCTGGGCGACAAGGGCGGCCGCCACTCCCCGGTCCTCCGGACCGTCAACAGGATGATCCAGTTCGAGCTGGCTCGGGTGGCCGGACCCGACCAGCTCGCGGTGCGGCGCCGGCTGCCTCCCCTAAGCCGGCGTCACACCGTTCGCCTCTCCCCCGCCCTCCAGGAAGCCCACAACCGTTGGCAGAGCGAGCAGCTTCTCGATCCGCCCGAGGAGGGCCAGCGCCGGCGGGCACGCCACCTGGCGCTCAGCCTCCTCGAGCTCGGAGAGGACCCCGAGGCGGTGGAGCGGCAACTCACCCGTTGGCGATACCACCCCGCTCTGGTCAAAGACGCCGCCGCCTGGGCGATCGAACGCCACCGCTCGGCGCTCGCCGCCGCGTCGGGCTAGGCGGCGCTTCGGGGCAGGCGGCGGAGTGCGGCAGATACGCCGAGCCGGCAACGGGGTCGGTTGGCTTAGCCTGTTCCGCTGTGGAGGTCCCCCGGCCGACGTTGCCGCCCGCCGACTATGTGCGACTACCAGGCCGGGGTCGTACGTGGGTCTACGACACCGGGCCGCGTGGCGACGCTGGCGCGCCGGCGATCGTTCTGCTTCACGGCTGGACGTCGACGGCGGCTTTGAACTGGTACCGCTGCTTCGGGCCGCTGTCCGAGCGTCACCGGGTGGTTGCACTGGATCACCGCGGGCACGGGCGCGGGATCCGCAGCCGCCGGCCGTTCCGGCTGGAGGACTGCGCTGACGACGTGGCTGCGCTGATCGACCGCCTCGAACTCGGACCGGCGATCGTGGTGGGCTACTCGATGGGCGGGCCGATCGCCCAGCTGCTGTGGCGCCGCCATCCCGAGAGCGTGAGGGGGGTGGTGCTTTGCGCGACGGCGGGTCGTTTTGCGGTGCGGCGCGAGCTCGGCGGGATGTTTGCGGTTGCGGGCTACGGCCTTTCCCTTGCCCTGACGAGCATCCCCTACGAGGCGCGCCGGCGGGGTGTCAGCTACTTGTTGCGCACTCACTCGCCAATGGCCGGGACGGCCGAGTGGGCGATACAGGAGTGGGAACGCAACGACCCGGCCGCGATGATCCAGGCCGGCCTGGCCATCGGCCGCTTCGATTCCACCCCGTGGATCGGTGAACTGGACGTGCCGGCTGCCAGCGTCGTGACCACCCTCGATACCACCGTCTCTCCCAACCGGCAGCGCCGGCTGGCCGCGTTGATCCCGGGATCGGTCACATTCGACGTGGAGGGCACCCACAGGGCATGCGTGGATGAGGCTCGGGTCTTCGTGCCGGCCCTTCGTGCGGCCTGTGCCTCGGTGGAGGAGCGCCCTACCGCGAAGCCCGGCAGCCAAGGAGTCAGCTCGAAGGCTTGAGGGCTTGCGCCACTTGTCGGGCGGCCTCGGCGACTGCGGCACCGTAGCGCCGGCCAGGTTGACGGCTCGTGCGATCGATCGGCCCCGAAACCGAAACAGCCGCGACGATCTCGTCGTCGAAAATGACGGGTGCGCTCACCGACGCCACCCCTTTTTCCCGTTCCTCGACGCTCTCGGACCAACCCCTCTTGAGCACGTCGCGGTCACCCCTGAGCACCTTCGCCGCCGATCCGCGATCCATCGGCAAGGTGGCGCCGACCTGAACGATCGTGCGCAGGCTGTGGGGCGACTCGAGCGACGTGACGCACACCCGGTTGTCGCCCGAGCGCACGTACAGCTGGACGCTCTCGCCGGTCCGGTCGCGAAGCTGGACGAGGGCGGGCGTTGCGGCCTCGACCACGGTCTTGCGGCGGGGCCCGCCGGCGCTGCTGGCGAGGCGGGCGAGGGCAGGGCCGAGGATGAACCTGCCGGCGCCGTCGCGAGCCACGAGGTCGTGGGCCTCGAGCGCGGACGCTAGGCGGTGAGCAGTGGCGCGGGGGAGCTGGGTCCGGGTGCAGAGTTCCCCGAGGCTGAGGGGCCCGGCTTCGAGGGAGGCGAGGACCGAAACCGCCTTGTCCAAGACGCCGACACCGCTTACACTCCCTCCCACAACTCGGGATGTTATCTCAAAATGTGGGAAGTGTGGAACACATGACTCAACCCAAGACCCTCGCCGACAAAGTCTGGGAGCGCCACGTGGTGTGGTCCGGCGAAGACGAGCCCGACCTGCTGTACATCGACCTGCATCTCGTTCACGAGGTGACGTCGCCTCAAGCTTTCGACGGCCTGCGTCTCTCTGGTCGAAAGGTCAGGCGCCCGGATCTCACCTTGGCGACGATGGACCACAACGTCCCGACGACCGCGCTGGACCGTCCGGTTGAGGACCCGATCTCTGCACGGCAGATGGAGGTGTTGGCCGCGAACTGCGAGGAGTTCGGCATCCGGTTGTTCGCGATGGGGGACGCCAATCAAGGGATCGTGCACATCATCGGTCCCGAGCTCGGACTGACCCAGCCGGGCATGACCATCGTCTGCGGCGACAGCCACACCTCGACTCACGGCGCCTTCGGCGCGCTCGCGTTCGGCATCGGGACCAGCGAGGTGGAGCATGTCCTGGCGACCCAGACCCTCCCGCAGCGCCGGCCCAAGACGATGGCGGTCACGGTGGACGGCTCGCTGCCGGACGGGGTGTCACCGAAGGATGTGGTGCTGGCGATCATCGGTGAGATCGGGACCGGCGGCGGGATGGGCCACGTGATCGAGTATCGAGGCTCGGCGATCCGCTCCATGTCGATGGAGGGCCGGATGACGGTCTGCAACATGTCGATCGAGGCCGGCGCCCGGGCAGGAATGATCGCTCCCGACGACACGACCTTCGGCTACCTGGAGGGTCGCCGTTTCGCCGGTTCCGGTCGGGCGTGGGAACAGGCCCTGGACGAGTGGCGGGGTCTGGTCACAGACGACGGGGCTTCGTTCGACAGGGAGGTGTCGCTGGACGCGGGGTCGTTGACGCCCTTTGTCACGTGGGGGACCAACCCCGCGCAGGTGGTACCGATCGGGGGTTCGGTCCCTTCGCCCGACGAGTTCGAGGAGCCTTCGCAGCGAGACGCTGCGGAGAGAGCGCTCGCATACATGGGGTTGAAGGCAGGGGTGCGTGTTCGGGACGTACCGGTGGAGACCGTTTTCATCGGGTCGTGCACCAACGGGCGGATCGAGGACCTGCGTGTTGCCGCCTCGGTGCTCGAAGGACGGAGGGTGGCGCCCTCCGTGCGGGCGCTGGTCGTGCCGGGGTCCGGCCAGGTGAAGGCCCAGGCCGAGAGCGAGGGGTTGGACAAGGTGTTCGTGCAGGCCGGCTTCGAGTGGAGAAACCCCGGCTGCTCGATGTGCCTGGCCATGAACCCGGACAAGTTGCAACCCGGCGAGCGCTCGGCATCGACGTCGAACCGGAACTTCGAGGGGCGCCAGGGCCGAGGCGGGAGGACGCATCTTGTGTCGCCGGCGGTGGCAGCCGCGACCGCGGTGGCCGGGCACTTTGCTGCCCCCGGGGATCTGGATTGAACGAGGGGGTTCGTGAGCGTGGAGGTTCGTTGAGCATGGAGGTTGGTTGACTATGGAGGTTCGTTGAGCATGGAACCGGTGCGGGTTGTGTCGGGTCGGGCGGTACCGCTGCGCCGCTCAGACGTGGATACCGACCAGATCATTCCGAGCGACTGGTTGAAGAAGGTGGAGAGAACCGGGTTCGGGCAGGGTCTGTTTTCGGAGTGGCGCGACGATCGGACGTTCGTTCTCAACAAACCCGAGTACGCCGGCGCGACCATCCTGGTCGCCGGCCCCAACTTCGGCACCGGATCGTCCCGCGAGCACGCCGTCTGGGCGCTGACCGACTACGGGTTCAAAGCGGTCATCTCGCCCCGGTTCGGCGACATCTTCCGCAACAACGCGACCAAGTCAGGTCTGGTTCCGGTGCAGGTGCCGGCCGAGTTCGGGTCGGCTTCGATGAGCGCGGTCGAAGCTGATCCCGGCCTTGAGGTCACCGTCGACCTGGAGCGCCTGGTGGTCTCGGCGCCGGCCGCGGGGCTGGAGTCGGAGTTCCCGCTCGATCCCTCGACCCAGCACCGGCTGCTTGAGGGTCTGGACGACATCGGGATCACATTGCTCCACGCCGGCGACATCGACGGGTACGAAGGGAAGAGGCCGGCGTGGTTGCCGGCGCTGGGTGGGTGATGGCGGTTGGTGGGGCGCCGGCGGCGGGT
>CAZCCS010000279.1:0-4618 GCA_964497005.1 uncultured Acidimicrobiaceae bacterium
GGCCCAGCGCCGCGTGGTCGATGTCGGGCTGCGACGGTTGACCAGAGGTTGGGGGGCGGTATGACTGAGCCCTCCCCCCTTATCCGACGGCAGGCGGAGCGGCTGCTGCGCATCTACCCCAGGGAGTGGCGGGTCCGTTACGGGGATGAGTTCAGCGAGTTGATGACGGCTGAAATCGCTGACGGGAACGGGAGTTGGACGCGCACCGTCGATGTTGCGTTTTCAGGGATCATGGCCCGTCTGGCCGGCGTGGGTCTTTGTGGCACCACAGTCGAGCCGTCGCACCGCCCCCGGCGATGCCTCGCCACCTTCGGGTGCGTGGTTGCGGTCTTGTTGACCTTCGCCCTTTCCATGTGGTCCCAGCTCATTGCCGCCCAGCGTTGGGTCGATCCGGCTACCGGTGCGACCCGCCGGGCCATCGTCGTCATGACCGTGGCTGTGGCCATCTCGGTGACGGCGATCCTGGTGGCGGCGGTCCCGCTGGTTTGGACCGCGACGGCGATGGCCGTCCATCGACCGGAACGCGGGTTGCGGCGATCGCTCGGGCTGTTCTTGTCGGCGACGGCTGTGTGGGTGGCGGGGGGAGTGGTGTTCCGGCATGGCTGGCCCGGTGCCGGAGCACCGCCGTGGGCGCATCAATCGCAGGGCCTCGGCGGGGCGTTCGGTTTCTTGTGGGCGTCGACCATCGCCGTATCCGCGTATTGGGTCCACCCATCGACCCTGCTGAGCCTGCCCCTTACCCAGATCGCCTGGATGTTCGTCAGTCCACTGGCCGTGACTCTCGCCGCCACCGGCGCGGCACGAACGCTGCGCAGGATCGACCTTCCCGCCCGCTTGTTGCGGTTCGTCAGTGTCGCCGGCCGGGTCGCCATCGTTGGATTCGGCTTGTTCGTGGTGGGAACACTCATTTGGCTGGTGGACGGCGGCCCCGGACCGGGCAGGACGTTCCAGCCCGGCACCGTTGACCTCATCGGGCTGGCAGTCATAAGCGCCGGCCTGGCAGTGGCAGACCGGGCGGTCTCACGGACGTCCCTTCCGGCGCCGTCGGCGGCCCCCTGACCGCGGTCTGATGCGACCGCCTGAGACTCGCTCCTCGGCCGACGCGCCCGCCGCACCGAGCAGCGCCGCCGACGAGGTCGCAACCTCATCGCCGCGGTGGACCCGACGGCGGGTGCTCACGCTCGGGGCGGCAAGCGCGGCCACCGTTGTGGCGGCTGGAGCGATCGGCGTGGAGTTGATCTCCCATCAGGTGCTGCCCGGCAAGCAGTTGCTCGACCAGTTGGACGGTGTTTGTTCTGCCCCCGAACCGGCAATGCCCACGTCGACGCCAGGTCCTCAGGTCTCGGGATCATTCTATTCAGCCGCCCGCCGGAGGACCGTCGGTTACACGATCGCCTACCCGCCCGGGCGGCACCCGGGCGACTCCCTGCCCCTGATCGTGACCCTCCACGGCTATGGGGGCAACCACATCAACGCCCTCGAAGTCCTCACACCAGCCAAAGCTCATGCTCTCCGAGACGGCGGCCACGCACTGCCGCCAATGGCGATGGTCACTGTCGACGGAGGCGGCGGTTATTGGAATCCCCATCCGGCTGACGATCCCATGGCCATGGTCATCCACGAACTCATCCCCTTGTGCCAGGGCCTCGGCCTCGGCCGGCCGCGGCACCGGATCGCGACCATGGGTATCTCGATGGGAGGCTACGGTGCCATTCTCCTGGCCGAGCGGTTCCCCGGTCTGATCAGCGCGGTGGCCGCGATCAGTCCGGCGGTCTGGACCAGCTACAGCCAGGCCCGACGGGCCAATCCCGGCGCCTACGCCACCGCCGGCGACTTCGCCGCGGATCAGGCCGTCACTCACACCGCCAGCCTCAAAGACACAGCCATACGAGTGGCCATCGGTTCCGCCGACCCCTTCTATCCCGGCGTGGTCGCGCTCGCCAGGGAACTGCCTCCTCAGGCAATAGTCGTCTACTCGCACGGCTGCCACACCGGGCCATACTTCCGCTCCCAGCAACCCCAGTCGCTGCAGTTCCTGGGGCAACACCTCGGCGGATAGGCCACGGAGACCGGGCGCCCTGCCCAATTACTAGCTGTCGGTTTTGGCGAGGGACGCCCGGTCCAAGTGAAGCTGACCACCGTTATTCAACCGGGGTCCGGGGTTGATTGGCGGAGATCAAAAATTCAGCTAAGCACAAAATCTGGGGGGCATCCAGTGGACTCTGACGTCAGAGCACCAACCGTCGGTCGATCACTTGTTGGGCGACGAAGTGGATGTCCGCCCGGTGACTTCGAGCGTACCGTCGGAGGCGTTCGAAGGCCTCATCGGGTGTGATGCTGTGAACTCCGGCCAGAAGGCCTTTGGCTTGCTCGATGACAATCCGAGTTTGCAAGGCTTCTTGAAGGCGCTCTGAGTTCAAACGGAGCTGTCTCTCGGCCTCGGCCCTTGCTGCTCCGACCGCCAGCGTGACGCCTGCCTTAGCCGAATAGCTCGTCGCCAGTTCGAGATCTTCGCTGGTGTAGCCCGGATGCCCGGGGTGAGGGGTAAGAGTCAGGGCACCTATCGCACGGTCTTCCGAAATGATCGGGACGACCATCCCCGGACCGACGTTCATCGCTTCCACCTCCGGCCTGCCGCTCAGAGCGCCCAGGTCCTCGGCGAGAATGGGCTGCCTGGATGTCATCACCTCGTCGGCCAAGCCGCCGGTCGGAAAGGTCAGCGTGAAAGTGTCCGACTCGGCCGGGCCGTGCGCGGCAACGATGTCGACTCCTTGGCCGTCTGCAGCCGGGACAGTGATCGCAGCACAGGCAGTGTCGAAAACAACACACGCGTGACGGGCCATCATCGCGAG
Organism: uncultured Acidimicrobiaceae bacterium; assembly: GCA_964497005.1. Lineage (GTDB taxonomy): Bacteria > Actinomycetota > Acidimicrobiia > Acidimicrobiales > Palsa-688 > DASUWA01. Next base: position 2,853 of record CAZCCS010000279.1, read on the forward strand.
CACGTCAGCCGGTGCGCTCCCCCCCAGCAACGCCTCGGCCATCTGGTCATACGCCTCTAAGAGACGCTCCATGCGCACCCTACGGCTCACGTCCCGCAGGAACGTACAGGTCAGTTCCTCACCGTCTGGCCCGACGAAGGTGCTCGAGGACACCTCGATGAGCAAGGGCCTCCCGTTCAACCGGAACGTCCTGACCATCCCGGTAGTCGTCCCCGTACGAGTTCTCTCGTCGAGCCGTTCCTGCCATAGGGGATCATCGGGGTTCCTGATCCCGGCGCGGCCGACCCGCTGAAACCGTTCCAGGCTGCAATCAAACATCCTGCATGCAGCTGGGTTTGCGTAGAAGATTCGGCCGTCGGGCGCGCCCAGGAGAACGCCTTCTGAGGCGTTATCGACGAGTTCGCGAAAGAGGTTGTCCAGATTGGAACTACCTGTGGGCGTACACACCTCGTCAAATCCTCCCCCGTCGTCGATGCTGACGCACACGGTACCGGTCGACCCACGAGGCTAGGCCACATCCGCTGGGAATGCGCGCGGAACCTCTGGCCGGACGATGAGCACGGCGGCCCCGACGAGCTGTCGTCCGAACAACGGCCTGATGTAGGCTTTGACACACATACAACCCAACCACCACTTGACGCGAAATCGCGACTGGGAGATGAGAGATGGATGTACGAAACATCCGTGACAGTGCCCCGATAGTCGAGCACAACGGGACTGTTCCGGTGTGGTGGATGATCCAGTCCCGACAGATGAAGGATCAGACCGATGGGGGATTTCTCGAACTGGTCAACGAGTTCGAGGTGCCCGGCGGTGGGCGCGTTGAGCCGCACTCACATCCGACCCATGAGTTCTATTACGTCATTTCAGGACGGGGGATCATGGAGATCGAGGGCGAAGCCCGTGAGATCGGCCAGGGCGATCTGGTCTACATTCCGCCGGACAAGATTCATACCCTCGCACCCGTTTCCATCCATGCTCCGATTCACTGCTTTTGCTTCGCCGTCGGCGTTGCCGGAGCCGGACCCATCAACTACACGACCCACTAGCGTCACGGCGGTCGGCTCTGCCAACGACGCGCGTTTCAAGCGCGGAATAGCGACCTCAAACGCGCGTCGTTCCTGGAACGCCTTTCGATTTGCGGGGCCGCCGGCACGGTCACCTGCAGCCTGCGGGAGCCGCCGAGTGATCTCCCGGCGGAGCCGGGTAGTAGATGGGTCAGGAGGTACGTCGCATGTTGAAGAGGCTATTCGAGTTCCTGACGCTCAAGTGGTTGTGGGACAGGCGCTGATCCGGGCCTGAGGACCGATCCACGCTTGTCGCTCGCGGGGGTCGGGTCGACCTGCGACGCGAAATGTCCAGTGGCACGCTCACCGACTGACGGCACTTAGGCTGCGCTCAGCCGATAACGGGTCCCGCTGCTGCCTTGGACCCAGCTGTCCGGCAGTGCCGTCGCGAGGGTGTGCTGCGCTTGCCATCCGGTGCAGTGCCCCGGCACGAGCAAGTCGGGCGCCATGGCGGTCAGTGCTTCTACGGTAGGCGCAATGCTCGGTGCGAAGTACCCGCCACTCAAGTGAAGGCCACCCAAGAGCGCGTGCAGGCGAGGCACCGCCGTCAGGCGCTGGGCGTGTCGCACGATGTTCACGACGCCGGCGTGTCCGCATCCGGTGACTACGAGTAGGCCCTTTCCGCGGACGTTGACCACGAGCGCCTGATCATCGAGTACCAAAGGGTCGGGTTCCCATGCCGAGTTGGACCAGCGCTGA
>CAZCCS010000280.1:0-4611 GCA_964497005.1 uncultured Acidimicrobiaceae bacterium
TAGCTCAGGCGGGAGTAGCTCGGGGGGAAACACCGACACGAGCAACGCCTGCCCGCCTCACTCACCCGCCGGCTCCTCGACGAGTCCGCCGCCGGGTTGCGGTCACACAAGCACCAGCGGCACCAGCACCAGCGGAACCAGCACCAGCGGGACCTCCACAAGTGGAACCTCCACCAGCGGCACCAGCACTAGTGGGACCAGCACCAGCGGGACCTCCACCAGTGGCACCAGCACAAGTGGCACCAGCACCAGCGGCACCAGCACCAGCTCTGATGTCTGCGAGACCAACGGCATCATCGGCACGCCGATCGGAGACCAGCTGTGGGATGGCGGTCTGAAGGTCCCGGGTCTGACTCAGGATCCCGGCACCACGTCCTTCGGTCCCATCTCGGGCAACCTTGCAGCGCTCCCGAACCCGCTCGGCAACGAGCTGGCTTGCGACGTGAACACCATCGCCATCGGTGGTGGGCTCTAAAGCAGAACCAATCATTCCAATAGAGCAATGACCTTCGAGGTCCCCCGGTCGGCGATCAACCAGCCGGGGGACTTCGACGCGTTGGGACAAGAGCAGGTACGCCGATGCCGGCGGCGAACAATCGAGTTGGGGCGATGAACGCACTGACCAACCTGCAAGAGCGATTTGAGGCGAGCGACATTGGTCGCATGCTCATCAGCGCGGCGTTGATCTTCACGATCATCGGCTTAGTCGTATGGAATCTTCCGGGTGGAAAGCTGCAGCAACGATTGATCCCGGTTGAACGGCCATACTTTCAAGCCGCCGGCCTGGATCAGGGGTGGGGTGTGTTCGCACCCGACCCGAGGCAGACCACCAACGACTTCTATGCCCGGCTCGACTATCCAAACGGCAGCCAGATCGTTTGGAGGTATCCGCTTGGCAATCCGTTGCTAGCGACGTACCGCACCTTCCGTTGGCAGAAATGGTCGGAGCATGTGACGATCGACGTCCAGTCTTTGCTGGCTCCGACCGCGCAGTGGTTGGTCCGAACCAAAGTCCGCGACGGACAGCACCCGGTAGAGGTGACCCTTGTGCAGCGCTTCGCTGACACCCCGCCTCCTGACAGCAAAGCACCGCTGCAATGGCAGGAAAACGTTCTCTACACGTGGACGTCCCCGTCGTTGCCAAGGTTCGGGCTGTGAAGAGCCTCCCGCAGCGCGCGGTGGGCTCGTGGAATCGGTTCTGGTTCGAGCCCGTTTCCACCTCCACGCTCGGTGTGGTCCGGATCGGGTTCGGTCTGGTTACCCTTCTGTGGGCACTTACCCTCGCTCCGGACTTGCGGGCGTTCTACTCGTCGTCGGGCATCCTCCCGAAGCAGCCGACGGTGGCCTGGACATGGGGCTTGCTAGAGCATTCGTCGTCGATGCCGCTGGTGCTCACGGTATTCGCTCTGCTCGTAGTCGGGTCCGTCGGAGTTCTGCTCGGATGCTGGACCCGTTTTTCGCTGCTGATGGTGTTCGTCGGCTTGATGTCGTTCGAGCGACGAGATCCATGGGTGCTGAACACTGGCGACTGGCTCCTGCGGATCCTTTCCTTCTACCTGCTGCTGGCACCGGCCGGTGCCGCGCTCTCCGTCGATCGGTATGTACGCCACCGCGGCGAGTTCTGGCAGTCACCCCTGCGGTCGCCGTGGGTGGTGCGGTTGATCCAGATTCAGCTCAGCGCGGTCTATCTCTTCAGCGTCTGGGCGAAGGTGCAAGGGACCGACTGGAACAACGGCACGGCTGTTTCGTACGCGCTACGCATCGGCGACTTCTCTCGCGTCCACCTCCCCCACGCGATTGCCGCGTCCGCTCTGCTTAGCAACCTCCTCACGTTCGGAGCCTTGGCCACGGAGCTTTCCCTGGCCTTCTTGGTGTGGAACAGGAAGGCCAGGCCGTACGTTCTCGCCGCCGGCGTATCGATGCACCTGCTGATCGATTCCACGATGCTGGTCGGGTTCTTCAGCTACGAAGTGTTCATCGCGTATCTGGCGTTCATCCCTGAAGACAAGATGGATGCGGCGCTCTTGTGGCTGAGGTCCCGTGTCGAGAGACGAACGCTCGCTAGTGCGCCCTCACTCGGCGCGATCCCCTCTCCCACGGTGGAACCCGCAACCGAACCGATCGGAGCGGAGGTCACTGTGGCGCGCTCGCGTTCGGGGGCGGCTCCTGCCTGACCAACCAAACCTCCCAGGTCAAAAGGATCTTTTGGGCTGAAGTTTCGCTGACCGCCCGAATCAGGTAAAAAAGGGCGCCCCGCGAGCGGAGGGAAGCGGTCCTGTCTCGACGACCCCATCCGACCACCCGGATCTACTGCCTCGTGTCTGCCGGCGCGCTCGATCGGAGCACCCGGTGAGGCTGCAGCACAAGATCATCGCTGTGGCGCTCGGAGGGGCGCTGTGGGTAGGAGGCGTGGCGGCACAGGCCGCCGATCGGCCGGCTTCCTCGCTGGCCAGCCCTTCCGGCAAGGCTCACGCGGTCGCACCGGACCACCTGGCAGGGTCGGTGACGGCCGCCACAAGGCTCCTGCCGCCGGACGGTCAAGCATCCGTGTCCGCCGACACGGTGACGGTGGCACCGCCCGTCAACACGCTGCCGCCCGTGCCGACCACAAGCACCCCGGCGCGCCCTCCGTCGACCGCGGTGGCGGCGGCCGCCAAGAGTTCGAATCCGGGAGGGTACGACGCCGGCGGGTCGATGTCCGGTTCATCGTCGGTGAGCCAGGCGTACGGCCAAGCGACCCAAAGCGGCTGGGGTTGCCAGGCGGCACTGCAGTACCTGTCCCAGCACGCCAACCCTCAGTTCAGCCTGGTGTGTCCCGGTTATGCCATGGGCCATCAGGCCATGACCTGCTACTACCGGGACGGGGTGTGCCCCAACAGCGCCGAGATCATCATCGCCGACCCCTGCCCGGCCGCCTACCAGAACGAGGCTTGGAACTCGTGGCACATGGCCACCGGGCCTTACGACCCTTACGGATGGTGCAGCGACTGGACGGGCCAGCAAGGCCCCCTCGAATCCCTTCCTGCGCCGACCCTCTAGGTCTTCAGCCGGCTATTCGCCCGAAGCGATCGCGTCGGGATCGCCGGACTGCCAGTCCCAGCGCTGCCCGTCGGCCCAGAGCCGGTCGAACTGGTAGAAGTCCCGGGCCTCGTCCATGAACACATGCACGACGAAGTCGCCGTAGTCCATCAGGACCCAGCGCGCATCGTTGAGTCCCTCGATAGCGCGCGGCGACCTCGAGCAAGCCAGCTTGACCTGCTTCTCGACCTCTTCGGCGATCGTTCGCACCATCCGCGGGTTGGAGCCGCTGGTGATCACGAAAGCGTCAGTGATGGCCATGACCGTCCCGACCGAAAGGACGACCGTGTCAGCGCCGCCCTATGACCAGGCTGCCTTCGCAGCGACAGCGGTCGCCTATCGGACAGAATCCAAAGTCTCCCGGCTTCCAAGGGCCGCCATCACCGCAGCACGCCCGCCGAATGAGTCAAAACAAAACCTCCTGAAGGCTTCCTCAAGTTTCCAACCACTGCATCGCCAGCACCGCGACCGTCGCGGCGAGGGCAACCAGGAGGAAGAGAACGGTCACGATCTCCTCACGGGCGAGCCGGCGTCGCTGCTCGAGGCGGCGCAACCGGTCACCGCTCCGCACCCCGCTCTGGGGTACCTCCCCGTGCTCCACGTCCGCATTGGGCCGGGCGGGAGGTAGGTGGACCGTTGTCATCCGCCACCAGCGTACATACGCCGCTGGCGGATGCAGTGGACTGCAGCCTCAGGGATTAAATAGTCGAGCGGCCTGCCGTCGGCCGCCCTGGCCCGAAGATCGGTGCTGGAGATCTCCAGGTTGGGGACGGTGACTTCTACGACCCGCCATCCGTCCTTTTCGAGCTCGATGGGACGCCCGGATCCTGGCCGGTTGACCACCACGAGGGTGGCGAGGGCCTTCACCTCTTCGTAGCGCTCCCAGGACCGCAGCTCGCCGGCGACGTCCCATCCGACGATGAGGTATAGGTCGTCGTCGGGGCCGTCTTCTCGCATGGCGGCCAGGGTGTCGGCGGTGAACGACACGCCGCCGCGCTCTACCTCCATGCTCCCCGCCTCGAGGCCAGGCACGTCGCCGACCGCCGCCTCGACGATTGCCAACCGGTCCGCGGCGCTGCTGACCACCCGGGCGCCGGCTTTCTGCCACGGGACATTGGCGACCATCAGCACGACCCGGTCGAGCCCGACGGCGTGCTTCGCATTGATCGCGGCTACCAGGTGACCCACGTGGATGGGGTCGAAGGTGCCTCCGAAGATCCCAATCCGTTCGGCCATGACCGCTCGACGTTAGGAGATCCCGGGTTCTGCTTTGCTATGCGCCTTTGTATCCGCAACTCTTGTGGTCCTATGAGGACGTCTTGGGCTCCGTCGAGCTGGCGGGATTTTCCGGCTGACCAGCAGCCGGAGTGGCCTGACCCGCACGCCCTCGACCAGGCGCTGAAAACCCTTTCCAGCCTTCCCCCCTTGGTATTTGCTGGGGAGGCCCGCAGCCTCACGCAAGCCTTGTCCGAGGTCGCGGCGGGCGAAGCTTTCCTCCTTCAGGCCGGCGACTGCGCGGAGTCTTTTTACGAC